>JBILTI010000248.1:0-4119 GCA_044371595.1 Bacteriovoracaceae bacterium | reverse complement strand
ATTCATAAGTTCTCCTTGAAAAGAAACGGGGTTACTTGAGTAGTTCGCGGGCCATCACGAGGCGCTGGATCTGCGACGTACCCTCGTAGATCTGGATGAGCTTGGCGTCGCGCATGAGTTTCTCGACGGGGTACTCCTTCGAGTATCCGTAGCCCCCGTAGATTTGTACTGCATCCGTCGTAATTTGCATACAAGAGTCCGCCGCGAAGGCCTTGGCGTAGGATGCAATCTCCGTGTTCCGGACGCCCTGGTCGCAGAGCCAGGCCGCCTTGTGGACGAGGAGCCGCGCGGCCTCGACCTTCATCCCCATCTCGGCGATCATTAACTGGATCGCCTGGTGCTTCGCGATCGGAACGCCGAACTGGGTCCGCTCCTTCGCATACTGGATCGAAAGGTCCAGGGCGCGCTGGGCCCCGCCGAGCGCCGACGACGCGACGAGGGGCCGGGAGTGGTCGAGGGTGCTCATGGCGATGGCCCAGCCGTCCCCGGGGTTCCCGAGCATGTTGTCCTTCGGAACCCGGACCCCGTTGAACCGCACGGCCCGGGTGTCCGACGAGCGGTGACCCATCTTGTCTTCCTTCTTTCCCACCTCGACCCCCGGTGACTTCGGATCGACGACGAGGGCGGAGATCCCCTTGTGCTTCAGCGCCGGGTCGACGGTGCCGTAGACGACGAATAGGTCGGCGTGGCCGGCGTTGGTGATCCACATCTTCTCTCCGGTGATGAGCCAGTGGTCGCCGCCGTCTTTGATCTGCGTCCGGATCCCGCCGGCGTCGGAGCCGTTCCCCGGCTCTGTGAGGCAGAACGCCGCAATCCGAAACTCCTGAGTGAACGGCGCAAGGAAGCGCTTCTTCTGGGCTTCGGAGCCGCCGATGACGATCGGAAGGAGCGCCAGGTCGTTCGCCATGAACGCCGTGTTCATGCCCATGCAGCCGTAGGCAAGCGCCTCGGAGATAACGACCCCGTCGACGGCGGTGAAGCCCGCCCCGCCGTAGGCGGCCGGGACGCAGGTGTTAATGAGCCCGAGCTTCCAAGCCTTCTGGAACACGTCGCGGGGAAAGGTCCCGGCCTCGTCGTACTCCTGCGCCCGCGGGATCATCTCGTTGCGGGCGAACTTCAGGGCGAGCTCGCGAATCTCGCGCTGCTCGGGGGAAAGAGAAAAATCCATAGTCATCCTTGTTATGAAATCTCTTTAGATGCATTATCTGTCGGGGAAGGCGTCAACGTCGAAGGTCTTAGGGATTGTAAAACATTTTTCGATCGTTTTAAAGAACGGGAGTTCGGCGAGGGGTCGGACCACGAAGCTTCGCTCCGCCCACCGCGGATGCGGGACCGTCAGGGCCGGCGTCGAAACCGTTTTCGTCCCCCAGAAGATGATGTCCAGGTCGAGCGTCCGGGGTCCCCGGGGGATGTCCCGAGCGCGGCCAAAGCGGCGTTCGAGCTCGAGGAGCTCGAGCATCACTTCCTCCGGCGCGCGCGGGGGGAGCCGGAGTTGTAGAACCTGATTAAAAAAATCAGGTTGCCGGTCGTAGTCGACGGCCCGGGATGTGTAAACCCGGCTCTCGGCCACGAGGCCGTAGGCGGCCGCCAGCGCGTCCCGGGCATCGGCGAGGATCCTCAGCGAGTCCCCGAGGTTCGAGCCGGTCGCGACGATGAGAGACATCAGCGGCGCCTCTTCTCGAACTCGTTCAGAGGCTTTTGTGTTTCGACGTCCGGATAGTTTTCGAGGAGCGATGGGAGGGGCGCGCCGCCGGGCGGCGTCGGATCACCTTTGACGCCGCAGCCGGCGAGCGCCAGCACTAGGAAAGCCCACAGCAGCTTAGAATTCAATGGCGAACCCCGCGTTGATGAGGTCCGAGCCGATGTCCGCTTTAACGAACCAGCCCGGTACGAGGCGGCGGAGCACCGTCACCCCGAAGACGGGGCCCGTCTTCTGAAGCTTGTCAACCGCATCCAGCTCGAGCTCGTTTGTGATCTCGTTGTTGGTCTTCCCGGCCTTCGGGCTCGAGACCGTGAACGTCTGAAACCCCACGTAGGGCATGAAGAAGGTGTAGAGCGGCCCCTTGATGTTGAACTTCAACCGTCCGACTAGGCGGTTCACGAGCGTCTGCGCGTCGGGCCCCGGGTAGTTGTCGAGGAGCGTCCGGCCGTAAAGGCCCTCGACGAAGAAATTGTCCGCGAACTGGTGCGCCCAGGAGGCGCCGAACTCGGTCGCCCGGACTGTGCCGGTCTTCGGCTCGACTTCGGCGACGTCGAAGAAGGAGCCGGAGAGGGCCACGACATTGTCCGGCTTGACGTGCCGGTTTTTGTTCTCGTCGAAGACGCCGACGTCATCGTCGACGACGACGTCTCCCGTGTAAAGGTCGTCCTCTGAGCGGATCTTCGAGGCCGTGGCCTCGGTCGGCTTCGCATCGACCTTCTTCGCGAAGAGCGAATCGTCGCCTCGGACGACCTGGACCTCGAGGTTCCGCCGGAGCCGTCCCCACTGCGTGAGAGAGTAGATCTTCAGGATCTTCACGCCCGCCTGCCCCTGGTGCACCTTCGCGACCACGGCCCGCGCGGCGAGGTTATTGTCCAGCGCCAGCGAGACGAAGTCTCCCGGGCCGAGATTTTGGTTGTTGTTTGTCAGGATGAAAATTTTCCTCGAAGAAGAAATAATTTTTATTGTCTCAGTAAAGACATTATCCTGGGTACCTCCGGAGGCGACGTTCGCGTCGTCGACAAGCGTCTGCGCCGACAGCGAACCGAGCTGCACGAGCAGGAGGAAAGAGGAGAAGGACATGAAAAATCTCATTATCTTTTATTTTAAAGAATTAGGGGGTTAACGTAAATCGCCAGAAAAATTTATTAAATTGATCGATTGAGTCAAGATTTCTGGCGCGATTCATAATAGGCTTTTTGCATGAAAATTCAGGAGAACTTCATGTCCGAGCTGGCCTACCATCGCCTCACGAGTACGGCGAACCCGATGTTCGTGGTCGTCGCCGGGAACATCGGAAGCGGGAAGACCACGCTCACGAAAAAACTTTCCGAGCGACTCGGCTGGAAGCCGCACTTCGAGTCGGTTCAGGACAACCCGTACCTCGCCGACTTCTATAAGGACATGAGCCGCTGGGCCTTCCCGCTGCAGGTCTACTTCCTCAATCACCGCTTCAACACCCACCGGCTCATCGAAACGCTGCCGGCGAGCTCGATCCAGGACCGGTCGATCTACGAGGACGCGAACATCTTCGCCCGCTCGCTCTACGATCAGGGCAAGCTCGACTCGCGGGACTACCAGAACTACCGGAGCCTCTACGAGTCGATGATCCAGTTCCTGAGCCCCCCGACGCTCATGATCTTCCTCCGCCGCTCGGTCCCGAAGCTCCAGGAACGGATCAAGCAGCGGGGCCGCGACTACGAGCAGGCGATCCCCGTGGAATACCTTACCAGCCTAAACGAGTACTACGATGACTGGTACGCAAACTACAACCTCGGCAAGTCCCTCATCGTCGACACCGACGAGCTCGACTTCCTCGACAACGAAGAGCACTTCGACCGGCTGGTGAAGCGGATCTGGGATTCGATCGACCAAAAGGATATGTTTTTCTACTTCTAGGGTCACCCTTAGCAAAATTTTCCACTCTATAAATATGATGCGGATCGAATAAAATTAAGTTATCCGCATTCATATCAGAGGGAGTGAAAATGAAGCTTGCACCATGGATGGTCTTACTTAGCTTGGGGATGGTAGCCTGTTCCGGCTCGAAGTCCGCGCAGCGGGTGAACGAAGAGACTCCGCAGATCGAACTCTCGGATGCGGAGGAGATCATGGAGCCGGCCCCGGCGGAACAAGCCGACGCCGCCTCCGGGCCCGGACCTGAATCGGCGACGGCCGATGGGACCATCACCGAGGAGAGCCCCGAGGAAGTCGTCGTCGCTAACTCCGAACCGCTCGTCGAAGAGTCGAATCTCGAGAGCTCCTCCTCGACAATCCCGACGAACCTTGGCGGAACCGGCACCTACACGGTACAGAAGAACGAAACCCTCATGATGATCGCGTTCAAGATCTACGGCGACTACGGCCGCTGGAAGGACCTCGCGAACCAGAACAGCGGCGTCCTCAAGGGCAGCAGCACG
>JBILTI010000247.1:0-4127 GCA_044371595.1 Bacteriovoracaceae bacterium | reverse complement strand
GTCACCATCTGGTAGAAGTCTCCCAGGATCCCGTTCAACACGGGACGAACGTTTACCATAAACGACTCCCGGCCCAGGCTCTTCTGAGCGAAGGCGTGCGGGGACAGGATCAAGATCAGGAAGAGGATGATGCGCATGGTGACTATTATGCACCCGATCGTCGTTCCTTCACAAGTTCTCGTCCTCCCCGGTCGGGCATTGCTGTGAGCCGTTCGGAAACTCCGGAACCGTGCTACAAGCTGGGAATGGAAAGGAATACGTACCTCTACGACTTAACGTCCATCCTCCCGCCGCACCAGCTTCCGCAGGCGGACACTACCCGGTGGCTTCTCGAGGCGCACCGGCGCTCGGGCTCGGTCCGGGGAGCGGACATCGACGTCGACCGGCTCTCCCGGTTTTGCCTTCCGGAGAGCTACATCCGCCGCCGCTACTACGAGTGCGACGAGGTGGACGAAGACTGGGAGTCGCACGCGATCTACCGGATCACCCGCGAGACCCCGGCCGGGGCCTCGCTCCGGGAGCGGAACCTCTTCTTCGGCGCCGTTGCCGAGCGGGTCCTCGGGGAACTCTACGGCGCCGGAGCGCCGGCGCACGTCGTCCACGTCACATGCACCGGCTACCTCTCGCCGAGTCCGGTGCAACGCTTCTTCTCCCGCCGGGGCGACGCGCCCGCGGTTACGCACGCGTACCACATGGGCTGCTACGCTTCGCTGCCGGCGATCCGGATCGCGCGGGGCCTGGCGCTCTCCGAAGGCCTTCCCGTCGACGTCGTCCACAACGAGCTCTGCTCGCTCCACCTCGATCCGACGGCCTCCTCGCCGGAGCAGATGGTGGTGCAGAGCCTCTTCGCCGATGGCCACGTCAAGTACACCGTGGGCCCCGAGGTTCGGGGCTTCCGGATCCGCGCCCTTCGGGAGCGGATCATCCCCGAAACCGCCGACGACATGACCTGGATCCCGGGGCCCACGGGGATGGCGATGACGCTCTCGAAGGAGGTCCCGTTCCGGATCCGCGGCGAGCTCCCCGCCTTCCTCGGGGAGCTCGCGGCGTACGCGGACGTCTCCGTTCCGGAGCTCCTCCGGTCCGCGATCTTCGCGGTTCACCCGGGGGGACCGAAAATCATCGAGGCCGTCCAGAAGAAGCTCGAGCTCACCGACGCCCAGGTCCGGCACAGCAAGGTCGTGCTCCTCGACCGGGGTAACATGTCCTCGGCGACGCTTCCGCACGTCTGGAAGGAGATCCTCGACGCTTCTCCACCGCCCGGGACGCCGGTCGTGAGCTTCGCCTTTGGCCCGGGGCTCACGCTCTTCGGCGCGGTCTTCGAGGTTGCGCCGTGAAGCTCCTCCACCTGCCGTTTCTGCTCCAGGGGATCCTCATGCTGTACGACGAGGTCCTTCACCGGCGTCGAGGCCTCGGCGCCTGGGAGCGGATGGGCCATCCGCTCGATACGTTCACCGTCTTCGTTCCGCTCGCCTTCGCCGCGACCCGGGACTTCACCGAAGCGCGGCTCTGGATCTTCGTCCTCCTCGGGATCTTCTCGTCGATCTTTATCACGAAGGACGAGTTCGTCCACGCCCGGGAGTGCGGGCCGCGGGAGCACTGGGTGCACGCGGTTCTCTTCGTCCTACATCCGCTGATCTTCGTCGCCGCGGGATTCCTCTGGTGGCTCGATCCCGCGGATCTCCTCCTCGGCGCCCAGCCCTTGGTCCTCGGCGGATTTATGACCTATCAGATCATCTACTGGAGCTACGTGTGGAAACCGATCGCCAGATAGACAACAGCATCTACGACGCCTACGGCGAGCGCTGGTACACGGCCTACGACGATCCGGTGGCGCTCCTTCGGGCGGAGAACCGGGTCAAGTTCCCCTGGATCTTGAAGAAGCTCCGAGCGATGGGGCCGGGCGGGGAGCGGATCCTTGACGTTGGCTGCGGCGGGGGATTTCTCTCCAACGAACTTGCGCGGCACGGGTACACCGTCACCGGCGTCGACGTCTCGTCGGAGAGCCTGAGCGTGGCCCGGCGCCACGACGAGACCGGAAGCGTTCTCTACGAGACGGCCGACGCTTATCAGCTTCCGTACCCGGACGGAAGGTTCGACGTCGTCACCGCGATGGACTTCCTCGAACACGTCGAAGACCCGGGGCGGGTCATCCGCGAGCTCTCCCGCGTCCTGAGGCCCGGCGGGCTTTTCTTCTTCCACACCTTTAACCGGAACCCCTTCGCCCACCTTGTGGTGATCAAGCTCCTCGAATGGTTCGTGAAGAACACGCCGAAGGACATGCACGTCATCGAGCTCTTCATCAGGCCCGATGAGCTCCGCGCGTACTGCGCGCAGGCGGGGATGGAGGTCATGGCCCTCCCCGGCATCCGTCCGAAGCTCTCGACGATCAGTTGGGAGATGATCCGCACCGGCGTCGTTGCTCCCGGGCTCGAGTTCACACTCACCCAGGGCCTCCTCCTGTCGTACCTTGGGGTCGCGAAGAAGGGGGGCCGGGAGGCCCCGCCCCGCTAGGCCCTGACGGCGAGGACTTCGAACGGCGCTTCGTCGATCTCGTGGACGACGGCCCCCGCGGGCCGCGTCTCCGATACCGTTCCCTTCAACATCAGCGTCTCGCCGGCGATGTAGCTCCGGTACTTTTCGAAGACCGCCGCGAGCTCCGGCGACGTGTAAACCGTGACCGCGATCCGGTCGGCGACGTTGAAGTTCGCGTCCTTCCGGGTCCTCTGGATCCGGTTCACCATCTCCCGGGCAAGGCCTTCGTCGATCAGCGCCTGGTCGAGGGCGCAGTCGAGGTCGATCGTCACGAGACGGTTCGTCACCGCCTGCGTCCCCGGCTTCGCGTTCCGGAGGACGAGGATCTCGGTGGCGTCGAAGTCGACGTTGTTGAGCGTCACCTTGCCGCCGGCCTCGATCTTCTGGACGTCGGCCGAGCTGAGCTTTTCGATGAGGGCCTTGAACGCGCCCATCTCCTTACCGAGCTTCTTCCCGAGGACCGGCAGGTTCGGCTTCGCCGAAAGGATGACGTAGTCGGCTTCGTTCGTCTTGTACTCGACGGTCTTCACGTTGAGCTCGGCCTTGACGTACTCCTCGAGCTTCCCCAGCTCCGTGAGGAGGTCCGCGTCCTGGTGAATGACGGTGAGGGCCTTGAGCGGTGTCTTCACCTTCACGCTCTCCTGGATTCGCTTCTGGCGGCCGAGGAGGACCACCTGCTGCATCCGGCCGACGGCGACCTCGAGGGTGGCGTTGACGAGCTCTTCTCGCTCCTCCGGGTAGGCGCAGAGGTGCACGGATTCCTCGGTCTCACCGCCGAACGCCTTGAGCTCCTGGTAGATGTGTTCCGCGAGGAACGGCGCGAACGGGGCCATGAGCTTCGAGAGGCCCTCGAGGGTGGTATAGAGCGTCGCGTACGCGGCCGACTTGTCCGCGGTTATCCCCTCGTCCCAGAACCGGCGGCGGTTCAGGCGGATGTACCAGTTCGTAAGGTCTTCGATGAAGTTGAAGAGCTCGGGGACGACGTTGTAGAGCCTGTAGTGCAGCATCTCGTGGTTCACGTTCTTGATCAGCGTCTGGAGCTTCGAGAGGAGCCAGCGGTCGAGTATGTTGTCCGTCGCTGTGTCCCCGGCCCGGACCTTCCAGCCGTCGACCGAGGCGTACGTGGTGAAGAACTTGAACGAGTTGAACCACGGGAGGAGGGCGCGGCGGACCATGTCCTTTACGCCGTCGTCAGTGAACCGGAGCTCCTCGGCCTTTACGAGGCCCGAGTTGATGAGGAAGAGCCGGAGGGCGTCGGCGCCGAACGTCTCGATCAGCTCGTCCGGCGGTGTGTAGTTCCGGAGGCGCTTGGACATCTTCTTTCCGTCGGCCGCGAGGACCATGCCGTTCACGATGACATTCTTAAACGCCGGCTTGTCGAAGAGCGCGGTCGAGAGCACGGTCAGCGTGTAGAACCAGCCGCGGGTCTGGTCGAGGCCCTCGGCGATGAACTCGGCCGGGAAGCCGTCTCTAAAGACGTCCTGGTTTTCGAACGGGTAGTGGAGCTGCGAGTAGGGCATCGAACCGGACTCGAACCAGCAGTCGAGGACCTCCGGGATGCGGCGGTAGGTTCCTGCCTCGCCCGGGACGGT
>JBILTI010000475.1:0-4141 GCA_044371595.1 Bacteriovoracaceae bacterium | reverse complement strand
CCCTCCGACGACGTCCGCTCCTTCGTGCGGTCGATCAGGACCTCCGTCCCGTCGGGCATCGGTACGCGGTGCGGGTTCTCCGTCGCGTTCGGCCCGTGGGTCAGCCAGTCGTGGTTCATGAACTGGATCCAGCTCGCCGCGAGCATATTCAGGAACGGGACTTCCTTGAACTCGTCGCGGGTGAAGAATTCCTGTGAAACCAGCGCCGGGTTCGGCGTCATGAGCTTTTCTTCTGCGTCGTGGTCGATGAACTCCGGCGCGACGTTCCGGCCGAAGGCGACGCCGGCGGCGCCGACGTTCGGCAGCCGTAGATTGTTACAGGTTCCGTCGGCGCTCCGGAACTTCGTGTTCTGTTTCGCGCAGTCGACGGGCTCGTAGCTCGAGTAGTCGACGTGGGGGTCGTTGAGGCCGATCTTCAGGAGGTTCTCGCGGATCCCCCGGAGGACGTAGAGCCCACCGACGGTCCCTTTCTTGGACCAGGTGGTCCACGGAGACTCCTCGGAATCCTCCGAGGTGGGGAGGCGGTTCGTGGCCTCGGGAGTGACCTTTGCTGGGTTAACGGTTGCGACTTGGTTCGGCTTGTTCAGGGCGCACGACACGACCAGAACACCCGTGGCAACCACACCGACGGAGACAATTTTTTTCATGAAAAGTCCTTTTTCTTCGATGAAAATTGTTTTTCTTCTATACTAACGTGATAAATGAAAAATAGTTGGAGAGTTTGATGAACGAACATGATCTTATCGCCGAATACAGTTCCTCCCACCAAAACCAGACTAATCAGCTCGTGCATTATATCTGTGTTCCGGTAATCTTTTTTAACGTCGTGGCCTTCCTCTACGCCGCGTCGCCGTTTCTAGCGCTCGGGGCGGGACTCGCGGCGCTGGTGTTCTACTACCGAACGCTCCGCTCGTTCTTCCCCCTCATGATAGCATTTGTTATCACCTGTCTCGTAACCTGCTACCTTTTTGCCCCTCTCGAGCACTTCCTCCGGGCGAACATGGTACTCTTCGTAGTCGCCTGGATCGGACAGTTTTGGGGACACAAGGTCGAGGGCAAGAACCCGTCGTTTTTCCGAAACATCTTTTTCCTCCTCGTGGGCCCCGCCTGGGTTTTGGCGAAGTTCCGGGCGAACATCGCCGGAAAGTGGTGACCGATCGGCGCAGATTTTTCCCCGTTTGGTTTGTCCCCGACCTGTCATTTAATTAACTTATTGATTTCGCCGGTCTTATCGGTGCGGAGGAAGCTTGAAAAAGAAAACTATCCTAGGTCTTTCGGCCGGAGCGGTCCTCCTGGGGACCATCGGATTCTTCGTCGTCGAATCCCAGACCGGGGAGCCCCGGTCGCCGGCCTCGATCCCCGCCAACTACGAGGAACTCCGGGCCTGCGAAAAGCAGGAAGTCCTCTGGGACAAGGCCGTCGCCAGCGCGCACCGGGAGCTTCCCGCGCACAGCAAGTTCGGGATCCCGCAGCTCATCGGCATGAGCGTTCAGGAGATCGGCCTCAAGGGGACCTTGCATTCGGACTTCTCCCCACCGGGCTGGAAAAAGTACCTCCACCGGCGTGGCGTCCTGGCGAAGGTTAAGCTCGTTCCGCGTTCGCTTAAGTACACCGGTGTCTTTCAGGGCGCCGACTGCGCGCTGCTTCGCTTGTCTCTCACCTATCGACCGACGGGAGTACGGCCCGTCGCTCCCGGTCTCGCGCTGAAGGTGCTCCGGGATGGAGTCCCCAGCGCCAACGTCTCCGCGCTCGTTTCCCTCGAGGGACAGGAAAAAGACTTCAACTTCTTCAAGCATCCGATGTCGAACATCGTTCCCGTCAGCGACGGCCTAGGCCAGAAGCTCGTGAACCGGATCTTCCGTCGGGTCTCCGGGTATCCGGAAGAGCTCGCGGTGAACGACATGGCCACGGTCGACGCCCTGGGGAAGAAGACGGAGACCGTCGTTTCTCCGCGGCAGATCTTCTTCGTCCCCCATCCGGAACTGAAGTTCTCTTCCGAGGAGCACGACGTTCGCGAGGACATCCTCGAGATCCCCGCCGGGCGGACGATCTATCAAGTGCGCATCCTCTCCGAGAAGTTCCGGGACTACGACTATTCGAAGTATTCGGCGAGCGACGTCGACGCCTTCGTGAAGGACTCGGAACACGTCGCTGACCTGGTGACGACGTCGGAGTTCCTGGCGTCCGAGTTCGGCGACGGCGGAATCTTCTTCCGGCACGAGCTCCGCGCACAATAGAAGCGATCCATTTTGATCATCGTCGAACTGGTAGTGGTTCTCGGAGCCTTTGTTTCTCGACTCGTGGGCAAGGTTATCGCTCGCGGACCGTCCAAGGGCGCGATCAACGGAGGTCTAAGCTGCCGGCGTAAGGTCGCGAGGACCCACGATCAACAGCACCCCGGGCAAAAGGACCGGTCCGCGTGCGCTACCGACCGAGTCCTGGGGAGTTTTCCCCGGATAGTTTGTCCCCGACCCGGTCTCTCCTGTACGGAGCAAGTTTGAAAGAGAAAACTACCCCGGGTCGTTCGGCGCGGGCCCCGCCACCATCGAGCGCCTTCGGACGGCATTTGGTCGGAGCTTTCTGAATAGCCTTGGTTCCGGTCGACGCGAGGATCACCAACAGTTCGAAAGCGCTACGAAGTTTACTACTCACTCGTTTGATCATGGATAACGGTGCCTATAATCGTGCCCTTAAGGTAAAGGAGCTTGATCCTTCCGGGTTTTCACGGACACTATCTTAAGCAACATGACCGAATGTATTCGAAAATAGCTTTTCTTGCTTCATCTTTTGCCCTGAAGACTTTTGTCTCGAGCTCATTCTTCAGAGTATGAAAGAAGCTCTCCACGAAGGCGTTGTCGTAGCAGTTCTCCTTCCGTGGCATAGACTGTTCAAAACCAAGGAGTTTGAGCCTTTTTCTGAACTCCGTCTCACAGTTCTGAACGCCCTGGACAGAGTGGATAATGATGTTCTCCGGTCTGCCGGGAAAACTTCTGACAGCATTCATAAAGGCCCTCATCGTATGCCTGGCCTCCATGGAATCACTCAGGTCCCAACCCTTCACCTGGCGATTGAACAGATCCAAAACAACAACCAGATAAAGAAATCCCTCTTGAGTCGGTATGTAAGTCAAGTCAGAGGCACAGACTTGGTTGGGTCTTTCAACCTTAGTTTCCTCGATTTTGAACACCCTCTCGGACTTCGCATCCGAAGGGTTGTTAATCGTGGTCTTAGGGACAAAAGCCTTTTTCCGTCTTCCCGCGAGATCTTCTTCCTTCATAAGTCTCGCTACTCGATCTTTACTGACGTCATGGCCATTCTTTTCAAGTGCCGCCTTGACCCGAGGTGACCCATAAGTTCCCTTGGATTCCTTGTGGATATCTTTAATCTTAGACTTGAGTAAGAGCCTATCCCATAACGGTCTTTGATACGGCCCTGCGTCTTGGCCTTTAGAGGAATCTGCGCGATAGTTTTTTCATGAAAAACTATCCACGAGCTGAATGCCCTGAGCCCCTTTGGAAAATTCTAGAGGCACTTATTCCTAGCAGAGTACCTTCACCGAAAGGAGGGCGCCCGTTTACAGAGACCCGAAAAATCGTCGACGGAATTTTCTACGCTCTTCGAACTGGCATCCCGTGGAATGATATGCCCCGGGCCTATGCCTCATCTTCTACCTGTCATCGTTACTTTCAAAAGTGGCAAAAGTTAGGTGTTTTCCAAATGGCATGGTCCGAGTGCCTGGCAAGATATGATGAGGAATTTGGAATCGACTGGTCGAAGTTGAACATCGATTCTTCTCAGGTCAAGGCACCCTTGGGTGGGGAAAAAAACCGGAAGAAGCCCCGTAGACAGGGGGAAAGTCGGCACTAAGCTATCTCTGCTATGCGATGGCAAGGGTATTCCTCTGGCGCTGGCCGTTCATCCTGCCGGACAGCATGATTCGACACCAATAGACGATCTTCTTGATGGACTATGTCCAAGTGATCTTCTCCCTGGTTCTAGAGTTTTTCTCGACAAGGGATACGATAGTGAGCACATACGAGAGGGATTCTCATTTTTGGAAGTTGAGGCAGTTATTCCTCGACGACATCCACGTCGAGGACGTCCTTGGAATCTTGGTAAGAATCGCTGGCAAGTAGAGAGT
>JBILTI010000281.1:0-3852 GCA_044371595.1 Bacteriovoracaceae bacterium | reverse complement strand
TACGAGATCCCGCTCGTGAACAAGGGGAAGATCTTGATCCTGAAGTCGCAGGTGGAGGGCCGCGAGACGGTCGAGACCGAACGCGGGCCCCGGAAGGCGGTCCGGATCCACGCGACGACGAAGTACTCCGGCGACACGCTGAAGAGCGGGGACCTCTACTTCTGGTTCAGCGACGACGCCCAGCGGACGCTCCTCCGGGCGCGGGCGAAGATCAAGATCGGCTCGGTCACGGCCGACGCGGTGGGAAAGTAACGTGCGCGAGCGCGTCCGGCTCTCCGACCTTTCGGTGCTCTTCGTCTGCCTCTCGCACGGGTGGGGGACGACCGAGCGCCGTTGCCTCGCCGACGCGAGCTACTTCCGGAACATCGGCGGCGCGTCCTTCATCCTCTGCCACGAGAAGTCGCTCGTCGACCGCGAGGCCGAGCGCGAGGACATCCCGCGGCTCTACTTCGCGAGCGACCTGGACAGCTGGCGGACGAAGCTCAACTTCTACTTCCAGATCCAGACGATCCTCCACAAGCAGCAGGTCGACATCATCCACTCCTATAACTACGAATCGCTCCTGCCCCTGGGGATGATCCTCAAGGGCCTGCCGCACATCCCGATGGTGTTCACGTTTAACGAAGACGTCTACTGGCGCCGGAACAACCTCCTCGACCGGTGGTTCATCTCCCGCACCGACGCGATCTTCACATTCGCGGCGAACATCCGGGACCTCGCGATCGAGAAGTTCCCCGTGAACCAACGGAAGATCCACATTACCGGCTCGGGGATCGACTTCCCGCTCCCGGGCCGAACCGCTAAGGCGGGAGCCCGGCCCGGCGACGATCGGCGGAAGATCGCTACCTTTGTCTCCCGGGCGGAGGCGAACCTCGAAGGCCTACGCTTCTTCGTCGACGCGATTCCGCCGCTCCTGCACTCGCTCGCCGCGGCCGACTACGGCTCGCCGCTGCTCTTCACCTTCCTCACCGACATCTCCTGGTACACCCATCCGCTCTACGAGAACCTGAAGCGCATGATCCTCGAGCGGCACCTCGAGATGCAGATCAGCTTCGAAACCAGGCCCCTGGCCTCGGCGAGCTTCCGCGACTGCGACCTGTACCTGGGGCTTCCGGAAACCGAGCTCTTCTCCGACCAAGACCTCTATGCTCTGGTAACGCAGACCCCGGTGCTCCTGCCCCGGACGGCGACCCGGCAAGAACTCGTGAAGCAGGGCAAGTTCGGCGCGACCTATCACCCGGAGGATCAGCGCGAGCTCCGGGATAAGATCGCCCAGATCCTGTTAAATCATTCTCAATACTTAGAAGAACTCGGCGGGGTCGAGGTGGAACTTCAGGAGAAGCACCACTTCGAGCGGTACGCGGAGGAGCTGTACGCTCATTACGAGAAGCTTTATACGCAGCGTCTAAGATACTCTCAGAAGCAGAAGCGCCTCGCCTGAGAACGGCGACTTAGTCCTTTCTTTTTCCCACTGAATCAATTAAATTATCCGCTCTCCAGTAGGAGAACTAACGTAAAAAAAGGGGGGCTATAAACATGGCCACCAAAACAACTGCCTCTAAAACTAACTTTGAAATCCCAGCTTGGATCAAAGGGTTCGACTTCGAAATGGGAGACGTTCCAGAACAACAAGCTAAAACCGACTTCTCGGAGCTCATTAACTCCGCGGGCGCGAAGAACTTTGCCGAAGGCGAAGTCTTCATGGGCCGCGTCGTCGCGATGAACGACGAGTTCGTCACCGTCGACATCGGATACAAGCAAGAGGGCCTCGTCCTCGCGCGCGAATTCCGGAACTACGACGGAACGATGAAAGTAAAGGTCGGCGACGAGATCCAGGTCTACCTCGAGAAGCTCGAGTCTCAGATGGGCAACCTCGTTCTCTCGAAGGATAAGGCAGAGATCCTCAAGGCCTGGGACAAGATCTCCGAGGCCTGCGAGAAGGGCGAGCCGGTCGAAGGTACCGTCATCGCGAAGGTCAAGGGCGGCCTCTCCGTCGACATCGGCGTGAAGGCGTTCCTCCCGGGTTCTCAGATCGACATCCGTCCGGTCAAGAACCTCGACAAGTACATCGGTAAGACGATGGAATTTAAGGTCATCAAGTTCAACAAGAAGCGCGGGAACATAGTCCTTTCTCGTCGCGCGATCCTCGCGGAAGAGCGCGGCAAGATGAGAGACGAGACGCTCACCCAGATCCAGGAAGGCATGATCGTTAAGGGTATCGTGAAGAACATCACGGACTACGGCGCGTTCATCGACCTCGGCGGCGTGGACGGTCTCCTCCACATCACCGACATGTCCTGGGGTCGCGTTAAGCACCCGTCGAACATCCTCAACGTCGGCGACGAAGTCGACGTCAAGATCCTTAAGTACGACGCTTCGAAAGAGCGCGTCTCCCTCGGCCTCAAGCAGGTTCAGGCGAACCCGTGGGAATCCGCGAAAGAGAAGTACATGCCTGGCTCGAAGGTCGCCGGTGAGATCGTATCCGTTAAGGACTACGGTATCTTTGTCGAACTCTCTGACGGCATCGAAGGTCTGATCCATGTCTCCGAAATGAGCTGGACCAACAAGAAGTCCGCGAATAAGACCTACAACGTCGGCGATAAAGTCGAAGCCGTTGTCCTCGAAGTCGACGTTGACAACAAGCGCATCTCCCTGGGCCTCAAGCAGCTCATGCCGAACCCGTGGGATGACCTCGTTAACAAGTACTCCATCGGCAAGATCGTCGAAGGCACAGTTAAGGCGGTCGTCGACTTCGGTCTCTTCCTCGACCTCGGCGAAGAAGTCGACGCGCTCATCCACGTCTCGGATCTTTCCTGGACGAAGAAGAACGTTAATCCTTCCGAAGAGTTCAAGGTCGGTCAAAAGCTCCGCGCCGCTGTCGTTACCGTCGACGCCGAGAACCATAAGTTCTGCCTGGGCCTTAAGCAGCTCGAGGAAGATCCTTGGAAGAAGATCGAAGAGCGGATGCCGGTCGGCTCCGTTGTCGAGGGCGAAGCTGTTCGGATCACCGAGTTCGGTGTATTCGTTGAGCTCGAAACCGGCATCGAAGGCCTCGTGCACATCTCCGAGATCGCTGAAGAGCGCGTAGAGAAGCCGTCTGACAAAGTCTCTAAAGGAGACAGGGTTAAGGCGATCGTTATCTCGATCGACAAGCAGGCCAAGAAGATCGCCCTTTCTATGAAGGCCGTTGCTTCTGGTGAGTACCGCTCAAGCTATAAACCGGAGATCGCTCAGCCGTCGACGCTCGCGGACAAGCTGAAAGGCTTCAAAGTCTAAGAGACCGTTCGAACGACAATGTTTCGAAGATCAGGGGGCGCGGGAAACCGGGCCCCTTTTTTTCGTGTTTTAAGATACATGTGTCGCGATGGTTAAATTTTATTCTTTTTCTGTCGATAAAGCTTTCGGAGCGTGCTAGCCGGGAGTTTTATGTCTCGCAGTTTACTTGCGGCCTTAGCGCTGCTTTCAATTTCCGCTATCAGTGATGCCGGGGAGGCCCAGCGAAACCGCTGCCGGAATTCCCTTATGAACCTGCTGCATCAGATCGAAAGTAAGGGGGCGGGGCCGCTCGAAATGATCGAGTTTCGACACGGAATCAACACGCGGGAGATCTTCGTCGGGGGAAGTCTCCGGATCGCATCCGTGCCTATGATGCGGGAAATTTTTGGCGTTTATCGGAGACCCGTCGTCGCCCGCTCGGCCCGGGCCTTGTTCAGTGACCGCCTCTCCCTTGGGGACATCCCGAACAACGAGTTCACCCGGCTCCTCAAGCCAAATACGCACTACACCTACGTCATCGACGACGAAAAGATCGTTTTCGCCGAAACGAGGCCTGGGCGAATGCGGGACTACGGC
>JBILTI010000245.1:0-4177 GCA_044371595.1 Bacteriovoracaceae bacterium | reverse complement strand
ACGGTGACACCGTCGTGCCGCAGTTTCTCCCGGCACAGGGACTCCACCTCGTCGTAGACGGCGGCGAGCGCGCAGACTTCGAACTCGCGGTTCACCCGCGGCGCCATGTAGTACCGCATGCTCTTGATCATCTTCGACATCTTCAGCGTGATCCGGGTGATCTGGGCCGCGTGTTGATGAACCTTCGCGAGATCCGGCGCCGCAGACTGCGTTTCCTTCTCGAGCGCCTGCGCGTAGAAGCTGATCACCGTTAGCGGCGTATTGATCTCGTGGATGACCGCGGACGCCATCTGGCCGAGGTGCGTGAGCTTCTCCAGCGTTGCGAAGCGCTCGCGCTCGGCGAGTTTCAGGTCCGTCACGTCTTCGACGAAGCCGGATACCTCCTCCGTGGCGCCGCCGAACCCGGACGTGATCCGCGCCCGGCCCCGGATGAAGCGGATCGAACCGCCGGCAATCACCCGGAAATCAAACGTCGCCGTGATTTGTCCGGGCCCCTGCTGATTAGGCCAGCGGCCGATGGTGACGCCGGTGGGGGAGCTTAGGAATTGCGGGAGATCTTCCGGATGCACGGTCGAGATAAAGTTTTCGAACGTGGGGGCGTCGGAGGCGAGACCCAAGATCGAGGAGATCGTTGGCCCAAAGAAGTTCTGATCATTCTTTCTGAATGCCCAGGCCCCGAGAGCAAATGATGTGAACACGTCATCGAAAGATGTGCGAGTGTCATGAGAAATTAATTTTTTTACCAATTTTAAAATTCCGGTTGCTTAGTAGTGTGTGAATATTCTATATGAATTATTGAAAACCCGAAAGTTTTCTTTTAAGGTGGAAGAAAAGGACAGTTTTGTGGTTTTTTTCATAAGTCGTGGACTAAAAGTACATTTTTTTGATTCTGAAGTCGGTGACGCGGGGACCCTAATTTTTATCCATGGGAACTCTCACAGCGGTAAGACCTTTGTGCCGCAGCTCCGTTCACCAGCGCTCTCGGCCTACCGATGCATCGCACTGGATCTTCCAGGTCACGGGGACTCCGAGGCGGCCGAAGCCTATTCCCTGGAGCTCTTCGTTTCCGTGGTCTCGGACCTGGTCACGCACCTCGGTCTACGCTCCTTTGCCCTCGTCGGACACTCGCTCGGAGGGCACGTCGTCCTCCAGGCGCTTTCGGCGCTGGATCCGCGCGGCGTCTTCGTCTTCGGCGCGCCGCCGCTTTCGATTCCGCTCGACATGTCCGGCTTCCGCTCGAGGCCCGAGCTCGCGGCGCTCTTTAAAAATGAGGTCTCCGACACCGAGGCCGTCGCCCTCCTGGGTACGATGTACCGCGCGCGCGCCGTGACGGCGGAAGACGTCGCCGAGTTTCGGAAGACCGACCGGCGCTTCCGGGAGTCGCTCGCGGGGAGCTTCGGCGAAGGCCGCTTCCGGGACGAAGCGCTCCTCCTCGCGGCGTACTCCGGTGAGGCCACGCTCCTGGCGCTCGAGGACGACGAACTCGTCGACGCGGGTTACATCCGTCGCCGGGTCCCGGCCCTCGCCGTCTCCGTCCCGGGGCCCCACAACCTCCACGTCGAGGCGCCCGAAGCGTTTAACGAATTACTTTTAAACTTTTGTCACGCCACCTTTGGCAAGCAAGGTCCGGTCACCGATGAACAGAGATCTGGAGAAAATTTCCCACGTCTGGAAGGCCACGCGGCTGCTCCTGGGGCTTACGCAGAAGGAGCTCGCTAACCAGCTGGGCATCTCACAGGGGAGCGTCTCCAAGTACGAATCGATGCAGCTCGAGCCGAGCGCCAGCGACTGGTATAACTTCTGCCATTTCGCGGGGATCGACGCGCATAAGACGCTCGAACTCGGTTACATCGACGGCAAGAAGCGGTTCAAGCACCGGCTGTATTCCGAGGCTTCGTTCACGCTCCCGATGCGCTACCGGGGGGATTTCTCGCTCAAGGTCCGGGAGCTCGTCTGCTTCCGCGACGCCGTCCTCGCCGAGCTCGGCGGGGAGTTCTGGGGGGACTTCTTGAAGAAGGTCGGAGTCAAGGCCGAGATGTTCTTCGTCTACGACTACCAGATCTCGCTGAACTTCCTCTACGACCTCATCCGCCACTGCGAGAACGCCGGGGTGACGCTCTGGGGGCTGGCGCTCCACCATACGCTGCGCGAGGAGACCCACGGCGTCCTCGGCGACGAGTACCTTAAGCGCCGGCGGGCGCAGGATCTCCTCGAAAGCCTCGTCAACAACCAGCCGTACTACCAGCGGGCGCTCGACGTCGAAATCGACTCCTGGCCCGACCTCACCTGCACCTTCCGGCCCTCCCCGGAGGCGCTCGAGATCTTCGACGAGAGGGAGCTGCGGCCGTTCATGGACTACAAGGTGAGCGGCCTCTCGGCGCTCCTCCGCGCGCACTTCCCGGACGTCGCGATCGGGCCCGGCCCCGCCGTCGGATCCTTTCGGCTCGAGGCGTAGACGATGAACACCCTCCGCCTCGACCGCAACCGATGTCTCGAGCACTTCTTCGCCGTTTCCCGCGAGCACCTCGGGACGCGGTTCGACGAGCTCCTCGACGAACTCCGGATCCCGCCCCGGGACCGGCCCTCGGAGATTCCGGTGACGGCCCTCGTCTCCCTCCTGAACGCCCTCAACGTGACTCTCGACAGCGTGATGTCCGGCGCCGTGGACCTGAAGACGATGGCGCTCCAGCTTCAGGGCAAGCGCTGCGCGTTTCCGGACCGGTACGCGGCGACGCTGCCGTATAGCTCGCGCTTCACCGGGTTCTACATGCTCGACTACGTCACCCGCTACTTCGGCGAGGCCACGGCCCGGATCCTCCGGCAGCGGCTCCAGCTCCGAAACGAACACTTCGACGACGTCTCGCAGAAAAACAACATCCTCCTCCCGCTCGATCTCACGAACTACGTCCACGAGTACTTCGGCGACGACTACGTCAAGGACATGGGAAAGAATTCGATCTCGCACTACCGGAAAAGCCGCCACGGCCTCGAGCTCGCCGCGATGGCCGACGTTCCGGGCATGCTCGAGCGCTTCTTCGTCGAGTTCGCGCCGACTACCGTGGAGAAGAACTACGAGTGGACCGTCCGGCGCGTGAGCACGCACGCGGTCCTCCTCCGGGGGAAGCCCCGGGGCGAGGTCTTCGAGGCGTTTCGGACCCGGATAACGGCGAACCGCTCCCTCGAGATCCTGCGGAAGGGCTTCTTCACGGAACTCCCGTCGCTGATCCCGGGCCACCGAGGGTCATGCCTTCAGCTGAAGAGCATCTCCGCCGGCGACGGCCACGACCTCTACCAGATCTCCTTCGCGCGGACCGCGTCCGCGTCTAAAGCCGACGACCTCCACTAGGCGGCCTGTTTCTTCGCGGCGACGGTGGCGGCGTCGAGGGTCAGCCGCGCGTCCCAGAGGTCTCGGAACCGCGCCGCGGGGAACGCGCTCTTCTCCTTGACGCCGACGATCTCCATCGGAACGAGCGGCGACTCGAAGAGCGCCCGGCACTTATATTCTTCGAGGACGCGGTCCCCGGCCTTGATGTAGTTCCAGCCGAGCGCCGCCTTCCGCTCGTGGACCTTGAAGCGCGTGGCGCAGACTGCGAGGACGTGGTCGATCTCGTAGCTGATGTAGTAGTTCGTGAGCATCGAGAAGGTGAGCTCCCAAAGATAGCGCTTCAGGACCTCGTCCTTCCGGAGCTCGGGGCGGATCGTAAAGGAGCCGTTGTAGGCGACCTTGTCCGTCGTCCCCCGGGCCCGGTGGCCGTCGAGGATATCGCTGATCACGGCCTTCGCCGCCTCGTTCTTGCTCTCCGGCGTCTCGAGCATCCCGAGCATCGGGAAGGCGATCCGGTAGGCGTCGCAGTTTTTGAGCGTCACGGACTTCATGCCGAGGAGAGGGTGGAGGTCGCCGCCGCGGCCCTTTTCGCAGAGGAGGAGGTGGGTGGCGATGAAGTCCGAGCTGTCGAACGGGAGGACAAAGTTCCCGTACTCCTGGCGGTAGCCCGCGGTCTTCAGGTCCATCACCTTCGGGAAGAGCTCCCGCACCTGGGGGTTGGGGATGATCTCCTGCGGGTTCTGGATCACGACGAACGTGTACTTCTTACGGATCTCCTGCTCGAGGGACATCGGCGACTCCTTTAGTTTAGGGACCTTCGGAATATCGGCGCCGGCGTAAGATTTATTAAAG
>JBILTI010000375.1:0-3073 GCA_044371595.1 Bacteriovoracaceae bacterium | reverse complement strand
CACCTACAACGACAAACTCCTTCAGTATTTCCCGACGTTCTCCGCCGGGGCGGGGCAGTCGGTCCTCGTCCCGCTCTGCGGGAAGACCCGCGACCTCCGCTGGCTCCGGGACCAGGGGCCGCGAGTTCACGGCGTCGAACTCTACGAGGCGGCGGTCCGCGCCTTTTTTCCCGAGAACGACTTCCCGGCACCGACGCTCTCCCGAGACGCAGACTTCACGCACTACGAGGCGGGAGGGGTCGTCATCAGCTGCGGAGATTTCTTTCGGCTCGAGGCCCCGGAGAGCTACGACTTCGTCTACGACCGCGCCGCCCTCGTAGCGCTTCCCGAGCTGATGCGCCCGGGCTACGTGAACAACGTCCTGCGATCCCTACGGCGCGGCGGGAAGTGCCTCCTGATCGCCTACGAGTACGACCCGGCGGAACTCCAGGGACCCCCGTTCAGCGTCGTCGAAGCGGAGGTCTCCAGACTTTACGGAACCGCTGGCCCGGTGACTCTCCTCGAGAGGCGGAGCCTCGAGACCGCCAATTCTCGGCTCGCGACCGTTCCGTCCCTGCGGGAAACCGTCTACGTAATCGAGAAGACCCGCTAACCCGACGATCGCATGAAAGCCGAGGCCTAGTCGATCTTAACCCCGGCGTCCTTCAGCTCGCCCTTCATGCCCCAGAGCTTCTTCACGAGCTTCGGCGAGTGCGACCCGAGGTAGGCCATGAGGTTGAACTTCAGGAACCGCCCGATGAAGAGGGCCGCGGTGAACTCGAGGATCGGCGTATGGGCGAGGGCCGCGAGGATCACCACCGGCTGCTGGAGGAGGGGGCTCGCGCCGACGGCGAAGACGATCCAGATGCCGTATTTTCCGAAGAAGTTATCGCTCCAGGTCCAGGCGGTGGAGGCCTGGATGCCGGGAAAGAGCTCGAGGACCCACGGGAGGCCCATCTTCTCGACGAGGATTCCGAGGGTGACCGCGCCGGCCGTCGAGCCGACGGAGACGCAGAGGGCGAAGAGCGCCCAGCGGCGCGGAATGAGCATCGAGCTCGCGACGAGGATGCCGTCGTTGGGAATGACGATGAAGATGGAGTCGAGGGCGGCGAGGAGGCCGATCAGGGGCGGGTACCACCAGCGGTCGGCGAAGCGCTCGAGCTTCTGGACGTAGTACTGGATGGTGGCGTGAAGTTTTTCGCTGGTTGACATCGGGCTCCCGGGGCTCTGGGTTACGATTCTACTCAATTATCTCCGGGAGTACAAACGAATGCGCGATTGCTGCTCAGCGAGCAACGTTACTTTCCGCCATAAGTTGAGTATGAAGCTCCTGTATGGTTACGAAGGGACTCCTGATCGCCCTGGCGGTCTACGCACTCTGGCTCGGCTCGCTCCTCTTTGCGCTCAGTGCGGAGTGGACCTCCGCGCCCGCGGCCGGCGCGATGGTGCTGTGGCAGACGTTCCTCTACACGGGCCTCTTCATCCAGGCCCACGACGGAATGCACGGGGCCCTCGTCCCAGGGCGGCCGCGGTTGAACCACGCCGTGGCCCGGCTCTTCGTCTGGAGCTACGCCTGCTTTTCCTACGAGCGCCTGCGCGAGAAGCACCTCGCGCACCACGCCCACGCGGGCGTCGTTGTCGCCGATCCGGACTTCCACCGGGGCCACCCCGGGTTCTGGCGCTGGTACCTCAGCTTCATGTTCCACTACCTCACGTGGACCCAGTACCTCTGGCAGAACGTCGTGTTCTTTTTTTTATTCCTCGTCCTCCGCACGCCGTGGGAGCAGTCGATCCTCTTCTGGGCCATGCCGCAGCTCCTGAGCACGATCCAGCTCTTCACCTTCGGGACCTACCTCCCGCACCGGCCCGGCGGGGGCCTCGATGAAAATCACAGCCGGAACAGCGGATATTCCTGGGCCCTATCGTTCGTGACCTGCTATCACTTCGGCTACCACAGCGAGCACCATCGCTCCTCGGGCACGCCGTGGTGGCGGCTTCCGAAGCTCCGGAGGGAATCGGCGTGACGTATTTCGGCTTCGTCCTCGGCTTCGTGGGCCTCGAGGTCGCCTCGATCCTCGTGCACAAGTTCCTCTTCCACGGGCCTCTCTGGCGGATCCACCGGACGCACCACCGGAAGCTCGGATCGGGGCCGTTCGAGCTGAACGACCTCTTCTCGCTTTTCTTCGCGGCCGTCGGGATCGTGCTCCTCTATGCGGGCGTGCGCGGGGACGACCTCCTCCTGGGGATCGGTGCGGGGATCAGCGCCTACGGGACCGGCTACTTCGTCGTCCACGACCTCACGACCCACCGCCGCTTCCTGTCGCTGAGGCCCCGCGTCCCGACGCGCTTCTTCGTCCGCCGGCACCGGCGGCATCACCAGCGGGCGGACAAGGAAGGGCAGGGACCCTGGGGGCTCTTCTCGGGGCTCTAGCTCTGGATGAGCGTGCCGGCCTCGAGGGCCTTCACGGTCTCGTCGCAGCCGCCGACGAGTTTTCCTTTAACGAAGACCTGAGGGTACGTGGGCCAGCCGCTCCAGAGCTTGATCGCTAGCCGCGGTTTCCAGCCCTTAAAGTAGCTTCCGTACTCGAGGTAGACGTAGTTGATCTTGGCCTCGTCGAGCGCTTTCCTCACGTTCTTGACGACGGGGTTCTGGGCCATGCCGACGACGACCACGTCGTTCGCTGCGACGGCGTTCTGGACCTCGGTGACGACGTCGCCGTGGAAAGCCGCGATCGCCGCAAGGGCGTCGGGACGGAGGTTTTCGGTGGGAAGCGTGGTGCGGTTCATATAATCTCCTTCTGGTTGGTAAACTGCCGTTGCACGAGACCGTGGTAGAGGCCCCCCTCGTCGCGCAGGAGCTCCTCGTGGGTCCCGGTCTGAACGATCTTTCCTTCGGCGAGGACGAGGATCTTATCGACGCGCTTGACGGTCGAGAGCCGGTGGGCGATGACGATCGTGGCCCGCTGGCCCAGCTGTTCCTCGAGGGCCCGCTGCACGAGGTGTTCGGATTCGGTGTCAAGGGAGCTCGTCGCCTCGTCGAGGATCAGGAGACGGGGATTCCGGAGGATCGCGCGGGCGATGGCGACCCGCTGCT
>JBILTI010000243.1:0-4186 GCA_044371595.1 Bacteriovoracaceae bacterium | reverse complement strand
AACCTGGTGCACGACGAAGGATCCCCGGCGATTGAAGGACCACCTTGAGATCTTCATGTATTATTACAACGAAGTACTTCTCGCGCAAAAAGCATCACCAATCAGGTAAGGCAGTTAGGTAAGGTTCCGCGTCTTCTCCCGCGATTCGCGCATCATCGTTTCCTTGTAACGCGTGAGTTTCTCCGTGAGCGCGGCGTCGTTCGTCGCGAGGATCCGCAGAGCGAGGAGGGCGGCGTTCACCGCGTTGTCGATCGCGACTGTCGCCACGGGGATCCCCTTGGGCATCTGCACGATCGAGAGGAGGCTATCGAGGCCGTTCAGGGCCGTGACGTTCACCGGAACGCCGATCACGGGGAGCGTCGTATAGGAAGCAAGCATGCCGGGGAGGTGCGCCGCGCCGCCGGCGCCGGCGACGATGACCTTGATCCCGTTGGCCTCGGCCCAGCTCGCGAACGTCCCGAGGTCCATCGGCGTCCGGTGGGCGGAGACGACCTGGTTGTGGGACTCTTCACCGAACTCCGCGAGGAGCGCGGCGGCCCCCTTCATGATCTTCCAGTCGGAGTCACTTCCCATGACGATGGCGATGCGTTTCATAGCTCGTATTCCTTTAAAATCTTTCTGCCGATGGCGAGGAGGTCTGCGGTGCCCCGGTCGTCGACGACGGTGACGTGGCCCATCTTCCGGCCCGGCGAACACGACTCCTTCCCGTAGAGCTTAGGATACGTCGGCAGCGACAGAGACGGAATCTTAAGTTCGTGGCACGCGCCGGAGCGCTGGCCCAGGATGTTGACCATCACCGCGGGCCGGGCCGCGACCGCCGCCGGGGCCAGGGCGGGATCGGTGAGGTAGAGCGCGAGGAGGTCGAACTGGGAGACCTCGGCGGCGTCGATCGTGAGGTGCTGGGAGTTGTGCGTCCGCGGCGCCCCCTCGTTGATCAGGACGCGGTCATCCGCGGTGACGAAGAACTCGAAGTTGAAGATTCCGACGAGGCCCCGGTCGGCGAGGCGAAGGAGGTCGCGCTCGATCCGCACGGCGACGGCGGGCCCGACCGCCGGCGGGTAGTGGACGAGGTTACAGACGCCGTTCTCCTGGATGGTCTCGACGAGCGGAAGGAGGGTCACCTGGCCCCCGGCGCTCCGGAGAAATCCCTGGGCGACCTCCCGGACGATCTCGACCTTCTCCTCCGCGAGGAGGTGGGCGCCGTGGAAGAAGCGGAAGTCGTTCAGGGCCGCGGCGAGGTCCGCGTCGTTCCGGATCATCCGCACGCCCTTGCCGTCGTAGCCCCCCTGGCTCGCCTTAAGGACGTAGGGGAAGGGCCAGCGTTTTAGTTCGAGGAGGTCGGCGTCGCTCGTGACGGCGAGCCACCGCGGGCCCGCGATCCCGAGCGACCGGTAGAGCGTCCGCTGAGAGATCTTATCGGCGAAGTGCGCGTAGCTCTCCAGGGCGGGAAAGAGCCGCGCGGCCTTTTCCCCGAGAAGACTGTTCAACTCGGCGGTCGTATGAAATTCGTTTTCGAGCGTGAAGACGGTGCAATCGTTGCGGAAGCGGTCCCGGTCGGCGGTCACGGCCTCGGGGAAGAACTTCCGGACCGGCGACGCCTCGATCGTACCGAGGCACAGGAAGCCCGTGTTCATCCGGGTCAGGGACTCCGCCAGCATGAGGGCGAGCTGACCGTCCCCGATAATACCAACTTTGATGCTTGCTGTGGAAGTACTGGGTTGCGTCACAGGGCTCGTTTTCGACTGTACTGTATTAGCATGACTTATATGTTACATTAGTAGTTCTAATTTATAGAGTTGGCAAATAATTTCGTTTTTTCTAAGCTTTTTGCATCCAGGAGAAATTTATGTGTGGGATTGTCGGCATTACCGGTTGTAGAGATGCCAGTTCGAGGGTTCATCAGGCGCTCCTGATCCTCCAGCACCGGGGCCAGGACTCGGCCGGGATCACCTCCCACGACCAGCGCACGGCCCGCTTCATGACCCACAAAGGCCTGGGCCAGGTCTCGGAGGTCTTCGGAGTGAAGGAGCTCGCGAAGCTCGCCGGCGAGGTGGCGATCGGCCACACGCGGTACTCGACGATCGGCGAAATCCGCGAGTCGGACCTCCAGCCGATGATGGTGAGCTATCCGTACACGGTGGCCATGGCCCACAACGGAAACCTCTCGAACTACCACGACCTCAAGCGCGACCTCACCACCCAGGGCCACTTCTTCACGAGCGACAACGACCTCGAGGTGCTCCTCCATCTCCTGACCCGCGAGCTGTCGCGGGCCTCGGGGGACGTCTTCTTCAATAAGCTCTCGGCCGCCGTCGCGGAGATCCTCCGCTTCGCCGAGGGCGGCTTCTCGGTCGTGGCGACGATCGGCGGCGAGGGCCTCATGGCCTTCCGGGACCGGTTCGGGATCAGGCCCCTGGTCTACGGGGTCAAGCGCAACGACGACCGGACCTTGAGCCACTGCTTCGCCTCCGAGACGTCGGTGCTGAACTTCCTCGGTTACCAGACGATCGGCGAGGTCGAGGCCGGCGAGCTCATCCTCGTCCGCCCGGACGGAAGGCTCCTCAAGAAGAACCTGACGAAGGAGGCGAAGCTCCCATGCATGTTCGAGTGGATCTACTTCGCCGGCGCCGAGAGCACGATCGAGGGCCGGAGCGTCTACGAGACCCGCCTGAACCTCGGCCGCGAGCTCGCCGAGAAGGTCCGGCAGGACCCCGAGTCCCGGGACATCGACGTCGTCGTGCCGGTCCCCGACACGTCCCGCGCCAGCGCCATCGCGCTCAGTGAGGCGATCGGCGTTCCGTACCGCGAGGTCCTCATCAAGAACCGCTATGTCCAGCGGAGCTTCATCCAGAACGGCCAGGACCGGCGGAAGATGACCGTGAACCTCAAGTTCAACGTCATCCGCGAACAGGTCCAGGGAAAGAATATCCTCCTCGTCGACGATTCGATCGTCCGGGGGACCACGTCGCAGAAGATCGTGAACCTCCTGAAGGAGCACGGCGCGAACAAGGTCTACCTCGCGAGCACCTGCCCGCCGATCGTCTCCCCCTGCTACTACGGCATCGACTTCCCGACGACCGGCGAACTCGTGGCCGCGTCGCGGACGCGGCCCGAGCTCGAGGCGTACCTCGGCGTCGCCCGCGTCTACTACAACGACGTCGCGAACCTCCACGAGGCCCTGGACAAGATGAACTTCTGCCGTTCGTGCCTGAACTCTGAGTATCCTTATCCCGTTAGAGAGGTGCAACATGTCTCCTGAACTCGTCCACCGCGGCTCCACAAAAGACGTCTTCCGCGACGGCGACCGGTACCGGTTCCGGTTCTCCGACCGCTACTCGGTCTTCGACTGGGGCGAGATGCCGGACCACCTCGAACGGAAGGGCGAGGCCCTCGCCGGCTTCACGCGCGCGATCTACCAAAAGCTCGCGGCCGCCGGCGTCCGGCACCACCTGATCGACGCCGCCGCGCGCCCCGACGAGATCATAGTAAAGCCCTTCACCGTCGTCCGGGACGGCTCGTCGCTCGCTGGAAAGGGGAACGTGTTCCTGCCGCTCGAAGTGATCTTCCGCCTTGGCTACGCCCGCGGCTCTTCGCTCGCGAAGCGGATGAAGGCACGCGAGGACTGGAGGGCGGCGGGCCTCGACCGCGCCTACGTGGAGCTCGAGTTCTTCCCGACGCCGGTGATCGAGTTTACCACCAAGCACGAGCGTTTCGACCGGCCCCTCACACACGCGGAGGCGAAGGACCTCGCGGGCCTCGACGACCGCGAATGGGCGTCGCTCCTGGCACTCACGGCGACCGTCGCGCGCTCGCTCCGGGAGATCTTCCGGGCCCACGAGATCGACCTCTGGGACGGGAAGATCGAACTCGCCCTCGACGAGCGCCGGGAGATCGTCCTCGTCGATTCGATCGGCCCCGACGAGCTTCGCCTCACCCGCGGGGGCGTGCAGCTCTCGAAGGAAATCATCCGCCAGTACTACCGCGGCACCGACTGGTACCGGAACCTCGATCAGGTAAAGGAAACGCACGGGGTAGACTTTAAAAACTTCATCGCGCCTCCGCCGACGCTCCCGAGGGAGTTCAAGGCCGCGGTCGAAGACATGTACCTCGCCCTGGCGGACCTCGTCGGCAATCGGAACGGCGCGGAGCGGGACCTCGCCCGGGTCGTCGACCGGCTAAGGAGCTT
>JBILTI010000242.1:0-4191 GCA_044371595.1 Bacteriovoracaceae bacterium | reverse complement strand
AACGCTCCGAGACCCGGTGAAAAACATCAAGCTCGGCGTCGCCTACCTCTCCTGGCTCCGGAACAAGTTCCAGGGCCACGGCCAGCTCTACGTCGCGGCCTATAACATGGGGCCCAAGGCGGTTAAGAACGCCGTCTCCCGCGACGTCTACCCGAAGGATTACCCGATCCACGTGATGAAGCGCTACATCGCCTTCTACAAAGAGATTGGAAAGAAGAAGGGGACATTGTAAGATCCCCGGCATGACGATCAAACTCACGCAAACGGTAAAGAAAGGCGGCTGCGCCGCCAAGGTCCCCGCGGTCATCCTCCGAGAGATCCTCGGCGGCGTCCGCTTTCCCCCGGTCATCCCCGGCGTCGAGGTCGACGGCGCCAACTTCGACGACGCCGCGATCTTCAAGATCACCGACGACGTGGCCTTGGTCCAGACGCTCGACTTCTTCACGCCGATCGTCGATTCCCCCCGCGACTTCGGCGCGATCGCCGCGGCGAACTCCCTCTCCGACGTCTACGCCATGGGCGGAAGCCCGCGCACCTGCATGGCGATCCTCGCGGCCCCGCTCGCTACCCTCGCGCCGGCCGTCATTCGGGAAGTGCTCCAGGGGGCGGCCGACGTCATCGCCGAGGCCGGCGCATCCCTCGTCGGGGGCCACTCGATCGACGACGAAACGTTGAAGTTCGGCCTCTCCGTCACGGGCGTCATCCATCCCCAGAAGGTCTGGATCAACTCGCAGGCGAAGGTCGGGGACAAGCTCATCCTGACGAAGCCCCTCGGCACCGGCGCCGTCTGCGCCGGGATCAAGCGCCAGGAGCTGGACGAGGACCGGACCCGGGACGCGATCGAAAGCATGAAGCGCCTGAACAACGTCCAGGACTTCCTCACGACCCTCGATCTCGAGCACATCCACGCCGCCACCGACGTCACCGGTTTCGGCCTCCTTGGCCACGGTTCTCAACTGGCCCGCGCCTCCGGCGTTTCGCTCCGGATCTCTACGGCGACGCTCCCCGTGTTCGACCTCACCTTCGACTGCCTCGAACGCGGCTTCCTCACCAAGGCCCATCGCTCCAACGACGAGTACACTCGGAGCAAGGTCTTATACGGTCCCCGGGTGACGGAACTCCAGAAGCTCCTCGCCCTTGATCCCCAGACGAGCGGCGGACTCCTCCTCTCCGTTGGCCTCGAGGGCGCCGACGCGATCGTCGAGGCCCTCCGCGCCCACTTCCCCGGCACGACGGTGATCGGCGAAGTCCGCGAGAAGGATTCCTTCGATGTCTACCTGGACTGACCCCGAGCTGCGGGAGCTCTTCCTCCGAAGAACGCCGCTCGTCGACGTCCGCGCGCCGGTCGAGTTCGCGGACGGGGCCATCCCCTTCTCGGTGAACCTTCCGATCATGACGGACGAGGAACGGGCCTGCGTCGGCACTACCTATAAAGAGCGGGGACAGGAGGCGGCCATCCAGCTGGGCCACGAGCTCGTCTCAGGGAGCGTAAAAGCGGAGCGGATCCGGCGCTGGTGCGAATTTCTCCGCGAAAACCCGGCCGCCGAGGTCTTCTGCTTCCGCGGAGGCCTCCGGTCCCAGATCAGCTGCCAGTGGATCCGCGAGCAGGGCCTCGAGAAGCGGCCGATCCCCGGCGGCTACAAGCGGCTCCGGAAGTTCCTCCTCTCCTGGCTGGACGAGGCCCCGCTTCCCCCGCTCGTGCGCATCGGGGGCCTCACCGGGAGCGGCAAGACGCGGCTCCTCGAACCGGCGGGCCCCCATCTCGACCTCGAGGGCCTCGCCAACCACCGCGGCTCCGCCTTCGGCCCCCGAGGCGAACAGCCGGCGCAGATCACCTTCGAGAACCAGATCGCCCTCCGCCTCCTCGAGACCAACGGGGCGCGCCTCGTGATCGAAGACGAAAGTGTGACCCTGGGCCGTCTCGCCGTGCCCCGCCGGTTCTTCGCCCACCTCCGGAACTCTCCCCTCGTGATCCTCGAGGTCTCCGAAGAGGAGCGGATCTCGAACATCTTCTCGGATTACGTGAAGGACGCCCCCGCGGAGTTTTTCCTGACGAACCTGCGCCGGATCGAGCGTAAGCTCGGGGCGACGAAGACAGGCCTCCTCGCCGACGAGATCCAGCGGGCGTTCGCGCAGGGCCCGGAGCTCCGCCGGCACGAAACCTGGATCCGGACACTGCTCCACGAGTACTACGACCCGCTCTACGGAAAGGACCTGCGCCAGAACCAGGATAGGGTCGTTTTCCGCGGAAGCGCGAAAGACGTTCTCGCCTACCTCCGCTCAAGTTAGCTACCATTTTCCCATGAAGACACTCGCCGTGATCGTCCTCCTCGTCGCCGCCGGCTGCGGGAAGCAGTCCTCCTCCAAGCTCTACAATCTACGGCCCGAGGCCCTGCTCCGCTACGTGAACCCGAAGCCCCTGCCGGCGGACCCGAACCTGACCCTCGACAAGTCCCTCACGAACAACTCCTACCCGCTCCAGCTGGCGCTCTACCAGGACAGAAAGTTCTACTACGATCTCCCGAACCTCGCCGACGGCACCGGAACCTGGCGGCAGGAGGGCGGCGTCCTCGTGCTCAAGGCAAGCGCTCGCTCTTCGACATGTACATCGAAGTCAAGGCCAACGACGAGGCCGCGAACAGCATCTCCGTCCAGTTCACCGACCGCTTCGGTCCGAACACGCTCAAGATGACGAACCTCAACATCTAAGGGCACCACGCTTGCAGCGACGTCCCTCGCCAGGAGGTCGCCATGAAGCTCATCATCGTCGTGCTCGTTTCCGTTTCCCCTGCGCTTGCGCAGGTCGATATGACCACGAACCCGAGCCGCGTCGGCTTCGGGGGAGCGATGGGCGGTGGCCTTTCTTCCGGCCCCCCTCCCGCGACCACGACGGCGCCCGGAGCGACCGGAACCACCACGCCGGTGCCGCAGTCCAACACGACGCTCGAACTTCCCCGAGGAAACGACTTCCCTCGACAGCAGATGCAGGACCCGACGAACTTCGCCGGTGGAGCACTCGGGGGCGCTGCGCCGACGGGCACGAACGTCCCCGCGACCCCGGCGACGCCGACGGGGGCGCTGGGAACCGGTTCCGGGACCGGGGTGGGTACGGGTGTCGGTGTGCCGGGCCCGACCGGAACGACGACGCCGGGGACCGGGGTAACTCCGAGCTCCGGCGTGGACGTGAACAACCGTTCGATAGCTCCGGGGAGCGTGACGCTCCCGCCGCCGCCGACGCAACCGGCCCTCCCCGCGCTGCCCGCGGCCCCGCCGTCGCCGCCGTTCCCCGTACCTTAGCGGCAGATGCGGCTTTTCTTAAGGAGCTTCTCTTCGTCCTTCTCTTTCCCCTTGCAGACGCTCCGGATGATCTTCTCTTCGACCGCCGCGACGGCCGCGGTGACGTCCTTAGACCGCATCCGAAGGCTCCGCCGCTCGCCGTCCCGGAGCACCTGAACGGCGACCTCCGGGGTCGCGGCGGAGAAGCGACGCACGAGCTCGAAGATCTTCTCGATCCGCTGGCCGTCGGCGCGGAGGATGAGGTCGCCGGGTTCGAAGGGTCCCTGGTTCAGAGACCCGTCCAGAAACTTCTCGATCTGAAGCACGCCCTTCACGTCCTTCACAAGGTGCTTCACGTCCTCGGCCCGGAGCTCCCGCAAGAGGAGCTCCGGCCTCACGATGCGGTCCGCGCAGGTGTAGTAAACCTCGATCCACGGAAACGTCAGCGTCTCGTTCCAGCTGTTGCTCGAGATCGTGTTCCAGCCGGCCCCGATCCCGATCGACGAGTAGCGGCTGTAGTACGGATACATGCCGAAGCCGTAGGTCGGTCCCCAGCCGCTGCCCGAGGTGCGGGTGACCTCCTTCTCCACCGTCCGATCGATCGTATCGATGATGTTAGCGTGCGTCCCTTCCTTCTCCCGGCAGTATTCGATCGCACGAAACTCGGCGTAGCGCAGGGTCTTCTTCCGCTTCGTCTCCGGGTTCGCGCGGAAGCGCGAGACCCGGAGGCCGTCGACTGCCTCGTCCCGGAAGCCTTCCTGCTTCTTTTCTTTCTGATACGGAGTGGGTTCGGTGCCCGCGCAGCCCGCGAGGAGCAGGGCCGTCAGGGCGAGCGTAGAGCTTCGCATCGGCTCCTCCTGTCGCAACCGATACCGTAGCAATGCGGCCCGGCGCTGGCCGCAAAATTTCCCCGCA
>JBILTI010000240.1:0-4206 GCA_044371595.1 Bacteriovoracaceae bacterium | reverse complement strand
ACGGGAAGTCGCGGAAGTGCGTCTCGCGTTTCTTCGCGAGGAAGGCCCCGCGCGCGGCCACCGGGAGCTTCTTCGCCGCCGCTTCGACGGCGAGCCAGGCGCTCCGGGCGTCGCGGATGTGGGCGGGGATGTAGTCGGATTCGGTCAGGAGCTTGCCGGTCGCGAACTCGCGCTGGGACGCGTTCACGAACCCCGCGGTCTTTGCCAGCGAGGCCTCGGACAGGCCGAAGGTCTCGAACTTGAGCTCCGGATGGACGGTCTCCGGGGAGAAGAGCTTCGCGAACTCGATCGCCTTCTCCGAGTTCTGAAGCCGCTCGCGGACCGTGTTCAGGAAGGCCTCGAGGAGGCGCAGCATGTTCGTCGCGGTCTTTCCGGCGATCGTCTCGCGCGGGAACGAGGCTTCGATCGAGCTCCGGAGGACGCCGAGGAGGACCGCGTACTCGCGGATCAGGGCCCGGTTTTCCCCGGCCCGGTCGGCGAGCGCCGCGCGGAGCGCGCGGAGGATCTTCCGGTCGTGCTTCCGGTGGTCCGGCGTATAGTTCTGGTAGACGATGTCCTGGTCGAGGACCAGGAGCTCGTCCAGGAGGTCGCGGAACTCCTTTGGGAGCCGGTTCTTCGCCTCGAGCTTCTGGAGCGTCTGGACGAGGCGGATCTGGTTCGTGTTGATCTTGTCGAAGAACGCGGCGATCTCGAGCGTCGCCTGCTTCGCCTCTAGGACGTCGATGACCTTGTAGAGCGGCTCGATCGCCCGCGGGTTCAGGAACGACAGGACCTCGCGGCACTGGGTCTTGAGCGAGAGGGCGAGGCCCAGCATCTTGTAGCTGTCGGCGGTGCCGTTCTTCAGGTGGTTATGCATCTCGTTGGCGAGGCGGCTAACCTGGATCAGCTGGGCGGCGACGAACATCGGGAGGTGCGTCTGGAGCGGCACCGGCGCCTTCGCCCGGACGAACTCCGCGGCGCTCACGGCCTCAGGGGCGCCGACGTCGTCGATCACGACGAATGGGGCGTAGCCGCCGCCCTTCGAGGTGTTGACGATGGAACTCATGGGCCCCTTCTCCTCCGGCGCGTACCGGACGAGGGCGTTGTGGGTCATCTTCGGGAGCGTCTTGGCGCCGCCGCCGTAGAAGACCCAGAGGCGGATGTCCGCGGCGAGGTTTGCGAAGCGTGAGCCCTGCTTGTCTTTCATCGCGACCGGGATCCGGGCGATCTTCACGAGCTTTTGGTAGGCGTAGTGCGTCGGGTTCTTCCGGATCATGTCCAGGACGTCTTTCTTCTGCGCCTCGGACAGGGTCTTCATGATGTAGATCCCCGAGCCGCCGGAGAGGTTCGGCGCCTTCACGACCCACTCGTCCGTGTTCTTCTCGATGACCTTCACGGACTCCTTCTTTGGCGGCAGCGTCTCCGGCGGCGTGATCTTCGGGCCGTTGGTCGCCAGACCCAGTTCGCGGAGCCTCGGTGCGAAGAACCGGGGCGCGTAGGTCGTGAGGGCCGCGAGTATGATCTTGTTGTCGAGGATCCGGTTGAGGCCCCCCATATAGATGCGGCGGTTGAGGATGGCGTCGAGGAGGCCCGGGACGGCGTAGTCGCTCTGAAGCGGGATCGGGTCGCCGTTCACGTCGCGGACCAACGGCGCCTCGCCGTCTTCCCCGAGCTTTAGCGAGTCGCGGAGGTAGATCGGCTCGTTCGTGTCGGGATCCCGGAGGATGATGCCCTTATCGATGTCGAAGAGCGCCGAGTCGGCGTTGATCCGCGAGTAGATCGCCGTGACGATCGGGTTCGAGCCGTTGATCGTGCGTAGACGGATGTATCCTTTTTCGTCCTGGAAGAGCTGGACCGGATCGGCGTAGACGAGGCCCGAGTAGGCGGCGAGGTTGTGGATCTCCGGGGCGGCGCCGTTCATGCCACCCGGGGGAAGGATCACCTGGATCCCGTCCTTGAGGCCCGTCCAGTCTTCGCCGAGCGATCGGTAGGTCTCGGCGAGAACCGAGAAGTGATCGTTCGGAAGGAGCCGGCCCAGGCTCTCGAGGACCTCGGGGTTCTGCTCGTAGTGTCCCTCGAGGACGTTCATGTTGTTCGAGGCGCCGCTCGGCGCCCCGGCGTTCAGCTCGAGGATCCGGAACGGCAGCTGTGCCGGGAGCTTGTCGTACTTCTTGTCGCGGAGGATCCGCTCGAAGGTCTTCGACTGCTCGACGTAGTCCTCGATCAGGACGAGGTCGAGGCCCACGTTATCGAAGAACGGGTACTTCTTCATGTTCGGGTGGTGGAGCTGCGGGAAGTAGTTCGGCGAGTCGACGATCGCCTGGATGAAGATCTTCCGGATCTCCTCGGGGAGTGACCTCACGAACGGCGAGTCCTTGACGGACTTCGCGCCGTAGATGTCCTGGATCACGCAGCGGAGCGAGACGATGAGCGCCTGTGCCGCCTTTTCGATCGTGTTGAAGACCGACTTTTGCAGCGGGACTATCGTCGTCGTGCAGGGAACCGTGAAGATCTTGTAGTTCCCGTTGGCGTCGGACTTCTGGAACGTTAGGTCCCGCTTCCGGATGAACTTCGTGAGGTTCTGCGATTCCTTCAGGTGGACCGAGACCTCCCGCGAGAGGAGGTTCTTCACCAGCGCCCGGGAGTGGTTATACGGGGCCCGCTTCCGTCGCGAGGAGAAGATGTAGTTTGCCACATCGACCTTCACCGTTCCGATGAACCCCTGGTTCGGGTTATACGGTGTAAGCTTCTTGCGCGCGTTTTTAACTTTCATCACGTTCGACCTCTCGAAATAGAATAACTGGCCCATTGAAATTCGAAGTTGTAGGGAGTGTATCCAAAGCACTAATGCGTCGCAGTAGTTACTCCCGGACCGTGCAATATCTACACGACTGGTTGGCAAATCATGTCTTTTGAATACCAAAACCTCGTCTCAGAGAATGCAAATCCTGTGACAAGCGGTTGCCGGTCTGAATTTCGGTACTTAACTGTATTGATGCGTATCAAACGAGGACAAATGTCTAAAGTTTGGGCATTTTGGTACAAGAAGCAAGTTGCCAATTTTATTGAATTTTCTGTTGAGCTGAAGTCCACCGAACAAGTCAATCTAAAGAGTGTTCTTTTTTGTAAGAATTTTTGCCCTTGTATGTCGCTGCGAGAAAAACGAACTACGCGAACCGCACTTTAAATAAGCTGCCGCGCGGGAGGACGTTTTCGTGGAGAATTTCGGCGTGGTGGATCTCCGCGATCCGGGCGGCGATGGAGAGTCCGATGCCGCTTCCCGGAACCTGGCCGTTGCCCCGGCGGAAGCGGCTGCCGATCATCTCCCTAAAGGCGTTGCCGGAAAGCCCCTGGCCCTCGTCCCGGATCCACACCTCGGTCTTCCCCGCGGGCCGCGTGATGTCGATCTCCACCGTGCTCTCGCCCGGGGAGTACTTGATGGCGTTGTCGAGGAGGTTCTCGAAGACCGCGTCGAGGAGCTGGCGCTCGCCGGAGACCTCGAGGTCCCCGGGCCCGAGGGCCTCGTCGATGTTAAAGCGGATTATCGTCCGCTTCTCCCGTGCCTTCGTCCGGAGCCGCGAGGCGATCGTGAGCAGGAGGTCGTCTAGGCGGACCGGGTGGAAGATCACGTTGACGACGTCGGCCGACACGCGGGAAACGAGGAGCATGTTCCGCACGAGTTCGATCAGCCGCTGGAGCTCCTCCCGGAGGGAGCGGTGGAACTTCTGGACCTCCTCCGGCGAGCGCTCCTTTGCCTCGAGGACGTCGAGCTCGCCCTTGATGATCGCGAGCGGCGTGTTGAGCTGGTGGCTGGCGTTGGCGACGAAGTGCTCCTGCGCCTCGAACGACGTCTCGAGCCGCGCGAGGAGGTTGTTCAGGGTCCGCGTCAGCTCCTCGACCTCGTCGCCGGTGTTTACGGCCGGGAGGCGCAGCGAGAGGTTCTGCGCGGCGATCGAGTTCGCCGTGTCGTTTAGCCGGCGGATCGGCGCGAGGGCGTTCCCGGAAATGATGAGGGAGAAGAAGCTCGAGAGGAGGATCAGCACCGGCACCATCAGGACCGTCACGACGAGGTGCTTTTTCTCCCGCTCGAGGACCGCGTCGAGCGACGTCGCCACCTGGAGGATCGCTTCTCGGCCCCCGGCGCTCGTGATCTTGAGGTTCACCGCTCGGTAGACGCTCCCGCCGCGCTCGAACGTCAGGAGCCGGTGCGTGTAGTCCTGCTTCAGC
>JBILTI010000237.1:0-4271 GCA_044371595.1 Bacteriovoracaceae bacterium | reverse complement strand
GCGGCCGCCACAGTTACCTTACGGACGAGGAACGCGCCGAGCTTTCGGTCTCAGGCAACCTCTGCCTCACCGCCGCCGAAATCAGAAACTTCATGGAGAAAAGATTCGGCGTCGAATACACCCTGAGCGGTGTGACTAACCTCCTCCATGAACTTGGCCTTAGTTTCACATAATGGGTACTTGAAAACACAACTGCGTTGCGTTTACCCAGGTCCCGGGCCTCTTCGTCGCGGGCAACATCCTCCACGAGGTCCAGCTCGCGATCGTCGCCGCGGGCCGGGGGTCCGAGGCGGCCTTCGGGATCAACAAGTTACTGAATAAGCTTTTGGAAAAGTAGGGAGTCCGGCGACCGGACCCCCGGAATACTATTCGTGCTTGGCGTTGAAGTTCTCGATGGCGCCGGCCATCAGGTAGGAGTGGGCCCGGATCTTCCGGAGCGCCACCACCATGTCGGAATAAGTGAGCGCCGTCACCGGCAGGTAGGTTCCCTTGGAGATCCGGTCGAGGTGCTTCTCGCGCATGCTGTCGGCCCAGAGCTGGAGCTCGTGGGACTTCGCCTCGATGCCGCTCATGTCCAGCGCCTCGCCGTTCTCGAGGCCCTGCCCGACGAGTTCGAAGAAGTTCCAGACGTCGTCGAGGAACTGGAAGAACTCGGCCCGGGACTCGCCCTCGAGCTTTTCCGTTGCCTTGAAACGCTCCCGGTACGACGCGAGCCGCTCGATGTAGTCGGCGACGGACTCGAGCTCGTCGGCGATCTTGATCATCGCCTGCACCTGCTCGCTCTGGTGGTGCGACATCGGCTTCTCCATCACATAGCAGAGGAAGACCGTGATCTCCTTGTGGATGTTATCGGTGATCCGCTCGTAGTCGATGATCTTCGCGAGCATCTTCGGATCGTAGGCCTCGGCCTGCCAGTACTCGCGGTTGAGCTTGTACATGCGCTCGACGATGTCCTTCATCTTCTTGAGCTCGGACTCGGCCTGGGCCATGCTCGCCGCGGGGAGCATGTTCTCCGGGTCTCCGAGGACGAGGAGGTGCGGGACCTCCTTCTCCGAGCGGTCCGGGGTGATCTTTGTCACCAGGGCCGCGAGCTGGTTGATGAACGGGAGGAAGAGGAGCGTCGCGGTGACGTTAAAGAGTGTGTGCGCGAGGGCGATGTGCTGGGCGACGTACGGGTGCGTTCCGTCGGAAGCCACGAACCGGGCGTCCTGCGGGATGAGCGAGTTCACGAGCTCGAAGTAGTACGGAAGCCAGGTCAGCATGAGGAGGACGCCGAAGACGTTGAAGCAAGCGTGCGCGCGGGCCGCGCGCTTAGCGTTGACGTTGGCGCCGATCGACGCGAGGATCGCCGTGATCGTGGTGCCGATGTTTTCGCCGAGGACCAGGGAGACGGCCGTGTGGTACGGGATGATCCCCGAGGTCGCGAGGGCCATCGTGATCCCGAGCATCGCCGAGGAACTCTGGACGATCATCGTCAGGAGGCACCCCATGAGGATCGACGCGATGTAGGCGCCGTAGTTATCGCCGGAGAAGTAGGCGATCGAGTCGAGGAACGCTTGATTTTCGCGGAGCGGCGCAAAAGCTCCGGACATCGTCTGGAGGCCGATAAAAACGAGACCAACCCCAAGCAGGGCGCGGCCCAGGTGCTGCCAGCGCTCGGACTTCGAAAAGAGCGCCGGAACGAAGCCGAGGCCAACGAAAAGGAGACCGTATTTATCAACATTTAACGAAATGATCCAACCGGTGATCGTCGTCCCGATGTTGGCGCCGAAGATCACGCCGATCGCCTGGGTGAGGTTCATAAGGCCCGCGTTGACGAAGCCCACCACCATGACGGTGGTAACGGAGGATGATTGGATGATGCAGGTGACGAGGAGGCCGACGCCGACCGCCATGAAGCGGTTCGAGGTGATCGAGTTGATGATCTTCCGGATCACGTCACCGGCCACCGCCTGGAGGCCGTCGGACATGAACTTCATCCCGAAGAAGAAGATCCCGAGTCCCCCGAGCAGGGAATAAATAATGGTAAAAGTCTCCATCTCCTCTCCTTAAATCCTTAAAAATTCTCTAGTCCACCATCACCGCGAAGCCGATGGGAATCAGGATGTAGAGAATCGTATCGCGTACCAGGTAGAACAAAAAAAAGTAAACGAAGGCCTTTGGGCCCTTCAGAAAAAGCTTCTCCACGCCCAGGTACTGCGCCTTCTTCGACATCGCGACCATGAACTTCGTCTTGCCGTAGTGCTTAATGAAGAAGGTGATCGCCCCGTCGACCTTACGGTCGAAGGCCAGAAACTGGGTTTTTATCCAGGCCGACATAATCAATCATTCCAAATATTTGTTGAATATCAAATCTGAATTAATGTTTTTATGAAGATTGTGTCAAGATAGCCTTGATGAAATAGAAATTATTTATGATATCTATCACTATCTATTTCAGTTCTTATGACACTTTTGTGACACTTTTCTAATGCCGCTCCTTTAAAGTTACTCTTATGTTAGCCGCCCTCAAACTCTGGAATTTCACCAGCGGGAGCCTCCACCAGGAAGAACTTCTGCACCACGCGTTCGTCCTCCGGACCTGCCAGCGCACGCTCGTGCTGTCGTTCGAGGCCAACCCGTTTCATCACTCGGAGATTCCGAAGCACAAACTCGTGACGGGCGCTAACGCGTACCTATTCCTCCTGGAAACGATCTGCGGCCTGAAGAGCAAACTTATCGGAGAGAACGAGATCGTCGGTCAGTTTAAAGAGGCGTACCAGCTCTACGCCGCGGGGACCCTCAAGGATACCCGCCTCCTTCAGGTGCTGGAGAAGCTCTTCAAGGACGCGAAAGACATCCGGACCCAGTACCTGATCGGGATCTCGCAGAAGACCTACGCCTCCCTGACTCGCCGGCACATGCAGCGGGCCCGCGCCGAGCACATCGTGATCGTCGGCTCCGGGGCCCTGGCGGAGGACCTCATCAATCAGTTCAAGAAGAAGGCGCGCGTCTCGCTCTGCGCCCGGAACGCCGCGCGCGTCGCCGAGCTCGCGAAGGCCCACGCCCTCGACGTGATCCCGTGGGAGGAGCGCCACACCCTCGCGACGGCGCCGTTCATCTCCAACACCGTCGGCGCGGCAGCGATCCTCTTCGATGAGGCGTTCTTCGACGCTTGGAAGGCGCTCCCGAACCGGCTCTTCGTCGACCTCGGTTCTCCGTCGTCGATCCGCACCGAGCTTCGCTTCGACGCGGGCGTCGTCCGGCTCGACGACGTCTTCCGGGAGGGCGCCGTCGTCGAAGAACAGAAGCAGGCGCAGATCGCCCTCGCGAAGGCGGCCATGATAAGTACGACGATGAAGCGCGAAGCGCTCTTCGAGGAAAAATTCAGCAAGCCGCGGGACCTATTAGCTCCTCAAATCGTCTCGCCTGTGAGATACCTCTAGCCCTATGACCAGCTATAAAATCGGAACCCGTGGGTCGCTCCTGGCAGTGACCCAGTCCACATTGATTAAAAACGAACTCGAACGGTTATCCGGCGAGAAGTTCGAGCTGGTACTGATCAAGACCCAGGGCGACCAGATCACGAACAAGCCCCTGTGGCAGCTCGAAGGAAAGGACTTCTTCACGAAGGAGCTCGACGAGGCGCTTCTGGGGAACCAGGTCGACCTCGTGATCCACTCCTACAAAGACCTCGGCTCCGAGCGGCCCGCGGGGATCCGGCTCGCGGCCGTGACCGAGCGCCGCTTCTCCCACGACGTGCTCCTCGTGCCGCAGGCGACCGTCGACGCGCTCGTCGGCTGGTCCGGGGAGTTCGTCGTGGGGACCTCGTCCCCCCGGCGGATCGCGAACCTCACCCACTCCCTGCGCCACTATCTTCCGGGCGCGCCGGCGGTCCGCTGCGAAATGCTCCGCGGAAACGTCAACACGCGGATCCGGAAGCTGAAGGACGGCGAGTACCACGCCGTGACGCTCGCCCTCGCGGGCGTCGAGCGCCTCGCCCACACCGAAAAGTCGCACGCGGAGCTCTCCGAGCTCCTCCAGGGAATGAACTACTTCGTCCTCCCGCAGAGCGTGTTTCCGTCGGCCGCATCTCAGGGCGCACTCGGGATCGAGGTCAGCGCCGCCCGCGCCGACGGCGGGAAGCTCCTCGGGCTCATCGGAAAGCTCGCGCACCCGCGGACCGTGGAAGAGGTCTACCGGGAGCGAAAAACTTTCAAAGAATACGGCGGCGGGTGCCACCTGGCCGTCGGGATCCACGTCCGAAAGCTCGCCGATGACGTCTTCCTCCA
>JBILTI010000236.1:0-4273 GCA_044371595.1 Bacteriovoracaceae bacterium | reverse complement strand
GCCCAGACGATGTACTTCCGCGCGGTCACGAGGAGCCGGCCGTTCTCGAACTCGAGCGCGAGGCCGGCGGTCGAACCGGCGATCGCCTGGTTCACCTCGTCGTCCGGCGTGTTGCTCGCGTCGTCTTTCACGGCCTTGAGCACGATGTTCGTGGCGGCCGAAAAGTCGCCGTCGGCCCAGAGGTTAAGCTCGGCCGAGTAGGACTGCGATGGAGTCGTTCCGCTGACGACGGTCTTGTGAACCGACTGCGCCGAGAGGTGGACGTCGTACTTCTTCTGGTCCCCGAAGAACTTCCAGTTGGCGCCGTCCTTCTTCAGGTACTCGAGCTCGAGGCCGTGGAACTCGCCGTCCTCGTAGAAGCCGACCTGCACGAGGGCGACGCCGGAGGTCTCGTCGTACTCGACGATCGTGACGTCCTTGATCTCGATCACGCCGTCGTAGCGGATGTAGTTACACTCGCTCGCCTGGGTGGCGTCGTTATCCCCGTCGGCGTCCTGGTAGCAGAAGAAGCTCCAGGCGTCGGTCTCCTTCGCGTACCCCGAGTAGAGGTAGTCGTCGTGCATGTAGCTCGCGAACTGGGCCTTGATCGTGTTCTTGTCGCAGGATCCGCTCGACTGGGCCGCGCCCGCGCAGCTCGAGACCGTCGTGTTGTAGTAGCCGGCGACGGTCTGGTAGAACGTCTTGATGGCCGCGAGGTTCGTGAGCTGTCCCGAGATCGCGGACAGGAGCCCCGCGTTCGCGGTGTTGTCTATCGTCGGCGCGGCGCTGCTCGTCACGTCGGCGCTGACGAGCACGGTGTCGCTTCCCTTGAACTTGATCGTGAGGTCCGTACCGTCTTCGATGTCGACGTCGAGGGCGTCGAGGAGCTTATCGAGGCCCGCTCCGCTCCCGGCGACGAACGAGCCGTTCATGAGGTCGAGGCCCGTTCCGAGGCTAAGCCCGGAGAGGACGCCGGAGTCCACGAGGGCCTGCGTCAGGGCTTCCTTCTTTTCCTCGAGGACGGTCTGGCTGAACTCGTTCGCTTCGGTTTCGAAGTTGTTCATGAGGACATCCGGATCCGATTCACCGAAGACCTTCGCAACGATGACGTTCGTGAGCGGCGTCACGTTGACGGGCTTCTTCTGCTCGACGTCCTGCTTGCTTGCGACCGAGATCAGGCGTTCACCGTTCGGGCTCGTCACGACGATCAGGAACGGTTCCGCGAGGTTCGAGACGTCGGCCCCGTAGCTCCCGCTGGAGGTGGTGGTGGTCGTGACGGTTGCGCCATTCTTCCCCTTGATGTTCACCTGGCCGTTCGAAACTGGTGCGCCGGTCGCGGCGATCCCCGAGAGCCGTGTCGTGGAAACGACCCCACCGCCGCCGCCCGAGCCGCTCGAAAAGCAACCCGTGGCGAGCACGCCCGTTGCTAGTAGTACTGACAATCGCCGCTTCATACGTACCCCTTATGTGCGATTAAAAAACGAATGCTCCCGTGTCGGGACATACTCTAATCGAACTGAGCGGTATGTTTTATTGTTTTCGGCGATTTTTGGCGCCGGACGTAGACCGTTGATTTTCAGCGATCGGGAAGTGGAGTTCTTTAGGAAGGCCCCGCAGGTCGCGGGGCCCGTGCCAAACTTATCTGCCAGTTGTCGAACCGCCGGTGGTTGTTCCACCGGTCGTCGTTTCGCCGGTGGTCGTGCCGGTGCCGGTTTCTCCGGAGGTCGTACCAGTGCCGGTGTCACCCGTCGTCGTACCGCCGCCGTCATCCTGGGTGCGCGCGATCGTGCCGCAGGCGATCGGGAGCGTTACTTCCCGGGCGAGGCCCTCGATCGTACCGACCGTCTCCGGCAGGTTCGCGGTCGCCGGCACGCCGTGGATGATCACGGTCCGGCCCTCGAGGTTCAGGGTCTCTCCTTCCGGAAGCTTAACGATCGGGTCATCCGGGTTCGTGTCCTCGGCCTGGAGGTCTGCGAGCATCCGCGTGAGCGTCGCGCGACGCGTGTAGCGGTACGAGCCGGAACGATCGGCACGCGGATTCATCACGCCGCCCGAAGCCTGAGAGTTAAGGTTTCCGTCGAGCGGGACGAGGATCGCGCCGTAAGAGGGGATCCCCTCGAGGACGTCGACGAAGCCGTCGCCGTTAGCGTCCTGCGCGGTCGTCGGACACGCCGCCGCCGAGTGGATGTGCTGGAGGTGCGTGATCCGCGCCGGCGTCCCCGCCATCTCGAGCTGGATCTGGAAGCTCTGGTCGGTGACTCGTACGGTACCGGTACCGGTCGCCGCGTTCCCGCCCACGCCCGGGTTCAGGGTCTGGAAGTTGATCGTGTAGTTACCTTGATCCTGCTGCTCCTCCTGCTGCGGTGGCCGCTCCTGCTGGCGTGCCGAGTCCGAGTCGTCGTCGTCGTTGCTTCCGCAGGAAACCGCCGCCACAAGACAAGTTCCGAGGACGAGGGGCGTCCAGATCTTGTTATGCTTCATTTTAACTCCTTGTTGTTGAGAGTGCTTGCTTGCACAAACAATATTGCAGGCACTTTAAGCAACCCGGATGCCGGCCCCGCCGACCGATAAAATCGAGCTGGTCGAACGGCGCGGCCTGCGACGGGAAATTAATGAACAATAAACTGGGGTATTATTGAAGTAGCTTGAGGTGCGCGGTGAGGGGCTTCAGTTCGCTCCGGAGTTGCGCGAACTGGCCCGCGTCGTCGAGCACGAGAATTTCGTTTTCGGGACCGAGGTCGTTTTTAAAGAGCGAGAGGTAGCTCTCGATCTCGCGGGATCGGAGCTCACGGATCACCGCGACGTAGAGCGGGCGCGCGAAGCTCTGGCCCACGACGACGACGCTCGAAAACCCGGCCGAGGCCGCGAGGTTCGCAGTGAGGAGACCGTCCAGAAGGTAGTCGAGCTCCCGGTAGACCGGCGCCGCGGCGCTGAGGTCGCCCTTCGCGAGCCAGATGATGCCGCGGGTGAGGGGAGTGACGTGGTCGGCGACGTTACTCATTCCGCTTCAGTTCTTGTTTGAACACGTTGTCGAGGATGCCGTTCAGGAAGCCGCCGGACTCCTTCGTCGAATATTTCTTGCCGAGTTCGATCGCTTCGTTGATCACGATCTTCCCCGGGACCTCCGGGTGAAACTTCAGCTCGTAGATCGCCATGATGAAGATCGTGTGCTCGATCTTCGAGATCCGCGAGAGCTTCCAGTTCTTGAGGTACTTCACGAGGATCTCCTCGAGCTCCTGGTGGTGCTTGAGGATCCCGCGCACCATCGTCGCCACGTAGGCCTGGGCGTCCGAATCGAGGTCGATGCCGAGAGTCTGCTTGAACTCCTGGACCCGCTGGAAGATCTCCGTGGTCTCGAGCGACTTCTTCTGCTCGGAGAACGCCGGCAGCTGGAAATGGTAGAGGAACTGGAGGCAGAACTCGCGGGCCTCGCGCTTAGTACTCACGGCTATCATCCTTGGGTTGAGCGGGGATAATCTTATACTGGTTAAATTCGTCGTGCTTGAGCTCGTTCACGAACTCTTCGACGTCCTGGAACTTCCGGTAGACGGCCGCGAAGCGGATGTAGGCGACGGGGTCGAGGTGCCGGAGATACATCATAACGAGGTTTCCGATCTCCTTGCTTTTGACTTCCTTATCGGAGATGTCGAGGATCGCCTTCTCGATGTTGCTGATCACGCGTTCGATCTGCACCGCCGAGATCGGGCGCTTCTCGACCGCCTTCTCGATCCCCTTCAGGATCTTCTCCTGCTTGTACGGTTCGCGGCGGCCGTCGCGCTTGATCACCATCGGCATCGAAAGCTCCACGGTTTCGAAGGTGGTGAACCTCTTCTGGCAGCTCTCGCACTTCCGCCGGCGGCGGATGACGCAGCCTTCTTCGAGGTTCCTCGAATCCAGAACTTTCGTATCCGGCGCCGAACAGTAAGGACACTTCATAATGCAGACCTAAACTATATCTAGTGGTTAAGCCTATCGGTTTTACCACTTCGGGAACAAGATAGGAAGCTAAATGACCGAATTCCCACGCCGCCGGGGAGCCAGGGCAAGGTCTCCCTTGCCCTGGAATAAGTATGGATTATTTATGCGTTTTTCCGCACGGACCATCGGTCCAGGTTTTATATCCCTGGCACTCGGCTTCGCAGGAGTTTCCGAAGTTCTGGCCCCCGGCGCAGATCGGCTTAAAGATCTTCATGCAGTAGCACGGCTGCACCGGATAGGGGCTCACGGGCCGCGGGTCGCTCTCGCCCGCCGATTCGGTGGTGGTGGTCGGCGACGGCGTCGGCTTCGTGCTGCA
>JBILTI010000235.1:0-4279 GCA_044371595.1 Bacteriovoracaceae bacterium | reverse complement strand
CGGCTTCGAAGGTCATCATCAACGTCGACCGGTACGCGAACACGTCGTCGGCGTCGGTGCCCGTGGCCCTCGACGAGGCGATCCGCGATGGCCGGATCAAGCGCGGCGACAACCTCCTCCTGGCGGCCTTCGGCGCGGGCCTCACGGCCGGCGCGATCTGCCTCAAATACTAACCCTCTCTTCCTTGGAGAACACATGAAAGTTACAGTCGTCTTCCCGGGCCAGGGAACCCAGTACGTCGGAATGGGCAAGGTCTTCTCCGACTTCGCCTTCTTCGAGCGCGCGAACCGCGCCGCCGGCTACGACCTGAAGAGGCTCATGCTCGAAGGTCCGGTCGACGAGCTCAAGCTCACGGAGAACACGCAGCCGGCGATCGTGGCCCACTCGCTCATGCTCTTCGACAAGCTCGCCGAGCTCCTGCGGAACAAGAACGTTACCATCGAGCGCGTCCTCGGTCACTCGGTCGGCGAGTACGCGGCGCTCGCCGCGGCCGGCGCCCTGAGCTTCGAGGAGGCCGTCCGCGCGGTCCACTTCCGCGGAAAATATATGCAGGAAGCGGTGCCCGCCGGCAAGGGGACGATGTACGCCATCCTGAAGCAGGACGAGGCCACGATCCGCGAGGCCTGCGCGGCCGCTTCGACGGAAGACGAGAAGGTCTCCCCCGCGAACTTCAACGAACCGTCGCAGATCGTGATCTCCGGAGACAAGTTCGCCTGCGAGCGGGCGATCCGGCTGATGGAAGAAAAGACCGGGGGCCGCGTGAAGGCGATCGAGCTCCAGGTCTCGGCGCCGTTCCACTGCGCCCTCATGAAGCCGGCCGAACTGAAGCTCAGGCCGGTGCTCGACGGGATCCGGTTCCGGGCCCCGGCCCTCGCCTACGTCGCGAACGTCGACGCCCGGGAATACGCCCCCGGAACGTCCCCCGAGATCCTCAAGGAAAATCTCCTGAAGCAGGTCTGCGGCTCGGTCCTCTGGACCCAGAGCGTACAGACCCTCGCCGACGACACCGTCGTGATCGAATGCGGCCCCGGAAAAGTGCTCGCGGGCCTGATCAAAAAAATTAACCCTAACCTGAAGGTCATCTCCCTTGATACGGAGACCGGATTTTCTGAAGTCGAGGCCCTATGATCGCAACGTTCGCAGATTTAAAAGACAAAGTAATCCTCGTCACCGGCGCCGGCCGCGGCATCGGTAAGGAGATCTCCCTCGCCCTCGCCGCCCAGGGCGCGCACGTCGTGTTCAACTACCGCGGCGACGAGGCCCGGGCGATGGCCCTGAAGGAAGAGCTCGTGAAGGCCGGGGGCCGGGCCACGGGGCTCCGGTTCGACGTCACCGACTACGAGGCCATGACCAAGGCGATCGACGAATTCACCAAAACCGTCGCGCCGATCTCGGGCCTCGTGAACAACGCGGGGATCTCGAAGGACACGCTCCTCCTCCGCCTGAAGCCCGACGAAATCTCGTCGATCATCGACACCAACCTCAAGGGCGCGATGATGGTGACCCAGGCCCTCGCGCGGAACTTCCTCAAGGCCGAGAACGTCTCGATCGTAAACATGAGCTCCATCGTGGGCCTCATGGGGAACCCATCGCAGGCGGCGTACGCGGCCTCGAAAGCGGGGCTCATCGGCTTTTCCAAGTCCGTCGCGAAGGAGCTGGCCTCGCGGAACGTCCGCTGCAACGTCATCTGTCCGGGATTCATCCAGACGGATATGACGGACGCTCTAAATGAGAAGGCGAAGGAAGAATATTCCAAATCGATTCCGCTCGCGCGCTTTGGAAATGCTCAAGAAGTTGCGAACCTTACGTCCTTCCTCTTGAGCCGCGCGTCAAGCTACATCACTGGAGAGGTGATTAAAATTGACGGCGGATTGTACATTTAATAAATTAGCCGGTATCTCACATTTTGGAGGATATTTTAATGGAATTACAAGAGAAGGTAATTAAGCTCGTTTCTGAAGCTACGAAGATGGACGCAGCTAACATTAGCCTTAACACAAGCTTCGTCGATGATCTTAACCTCGATTCACTCGACATGGTCGAGCTCATGATGAAGATGGAAGACGAGTTCGGCGTCGAGATTCCAGAAGACGAGACTGAGAATCTCAAGTCCATCGGCGACGTTGTGACGTACCTCAAAGCGAAATCTCACTAAATCGACCTTTTAAGGCCACCGAAAGGTGGCCTTTTCGTTTAAGGATCAATAACTATGAAACTAAATCGTGTAGCAGTCACCGGAATGGGCGCGATCTGTGGATTGGGAAATTCCCTGGAAGAAGTCTGGGCCAACGCGCTCGCCGGTAAATCCGGCATCACCACGCTCGAACGGCAGAACACCGAAGGGTGGCCCGTCACCTTCGGCGGCGAAGTCAAAAACTTCAAACTCTCCCCGGAGCTCATGGAACCGAAGGACCAGGAGCGCTTCGACCTGTTTAACCACTACGCGCTCCACAGCACCGACGAGGCCCTGCGCCAGTCGAAGCTCCTCGACGCCGGATACGCTCCGGAGAAGATCGGCATCATCTTCGGTACGGGCCTCGGCGGCTTCCCGCACATCGAGCTGAACCACAAGATCTTCCTCGAAAAGGGTGCCCGCCGCGTGTCCCCGTTCTTCATTCCGTCCGTCATCCCGAACATGCCCGAAGGGCTCATCTCCATCAAGTGGGGCTTCAAGGGGATTAACTTCGCCATCGCCTCGGCCTGCGCCTCCAGCGCCCACGCGCTCGGCCTCGCCGCCACGGAGATCATGCTGGGCCGCCAGGACGCGATGATCACCGGCGGAACCGAAGGCGTCATCACGCCGTATACGATCGCCGGCTTCGCCTCAATGAAGGCCCTGTCGAAGAGGAACGAAGAGCCGCACCGGGCGTCCAGGCCCTACGACGTCGACCGCGACGGCTTCGTCATGGGCGAAGGCGCCGGGATCATCGTCCTCGAGAACTACGAAAAGGCGAAGGCCCGGGGCGCCCGGATCATCGCCGAAGTCGTCGGCTTCGGGGCGAGCTCCGACGCGAACCACATCACGGCCCCGCATCCGGAAGGCGCGGGCGCCATGATCTGCATGCAGCAGACCCTCGATATGGCCGGCGTGACGAAAGACGCCGTCGGCTACATCAACGCCCACGGAACGTCGACGCCGCTCGGGGACGTCGCCGAGACCGGAGCGATCAAGAAGGTCTTCGGAGACCACGCCTACAAGCTCGCCGTCTCCTCGACGAAGTCGATGACGGGTCACCTCCTCGGCGCGGCCGGGGGCCTCGAATCCATCTTCTGCATCAAGGCCCTCGAGACGGGGATGCTTCCGCCGACGATCAACCTCGAGAAGCAGGATCCGGCGTGCGACCTGTACTACGTTCCGAACAAGGCCGAGAAGCGCGACATCCGCTACGCGCTTAACAATTCCTTCGGCTTCGGAGGAACCAACTCCTCGACGCTCTTTAAGAAAGAAGACTAGCCAGAAGGGCCCCGACCGGGCCCTTCTTATTTCAGCAGATTGATCCCCAGAATAAGGGCGTTCACGAGGATGAAGCCGTTCAGAAACCGCTGGTAGCCGGCCTCTGACGTGAAGGCGAAGACGCGCCTCCCGAAGAGGTAGCGAACGGAGAGCGAGATGGCGGCGCCGGCCGCGTGCTCCGCACCGAAGGGCCTTCCTTCGACGACGACGAGCAGGAGGAGCTGGAGCGAGGCCATGAAGGCGTAGTCGAAGCTGATCCCCGCGAGGACTTTCGATTTCTCCTTATAGAGGCTCGAGACGAGCGGCGTGAGGATCGAGCCGCCCATGTTCGAAAGGCCGTGGATGAGCCCCATGGCGGCGAGGGCGAGCGGAAGATTGGCCTTCATGATCTCCTGCAGCCGCCCCCGGAGCTGTCCCGACGTCCGCAGGACGAAGGCCACGACGAGCATCACGGTAACGAAGAGGCGGATCTCCCACTTGATGTCGAACTTCGTGGCGGCGTACATCCCGAGCGCCAGCACCGGGAGGCAGATGAAAAAGAAGCGCTTCCGATAACCGCCATTGAGGCGCTCCCGCCGAAAGTCCGCGACCTGGCTCCAGCTCAGGGCGGCCGACGCCGGGAGGAGAAAAAGCAGCGCCTCCGTGTAGTCATGGCCCAGGAGGAGCATGAGCGGCGTTCCAAAGAGCAGCAGCCCGACGCCGAAGAGCGACTGAACTATGGAAAGGAAGAGGATGAGGATATAAACTTCCATAATGCCACGCACAATACCTAAATATTCCTTTCGTATCAAGCTCTTAGGAATTAGTTACAATTATAGAAAAGTC
>JBILTI010000233.1:0-4289 GCA_044371595.1 Bacteriovoracaceae bacterium | reverse complement strand
AAAGTCCCTCGACCTGCCGCTGGTTCAGTGCGCCCGGCTCGGGGCCCGGGTGATGAAGAACGGTGCCCCCCTTCGGTTCTCCGTGACGCGTGACTTCATCGAACTTTTCAAGTTCCTGACCGAGGACAAGCGGACGAACCTCACGACCGGGGACGCGCTGGCGGTGGCCGAGGAAGTCACGAAGCACGGCCCGGAAACAGCGACCGGCGGAACGGATCGACGATCAGGCCGTTACCGAAGGACACCGGTCCGAAGACTTTCTTCTTGTAGGAACGCTGGTCTTCGCTGACCTGCTTCGCGCGGTACGGAAAGAGGAGCGGTAGCAGTGCGCCGACGGTGCCGAGGTAGCCGACGCTTTCGCCGGTCATTCCGTTCTCTGCGTCGGAGAGCGCGTAGGCGCTCGCGGCGAGGTTCGTGGTGACGCTCATCCACTTGAGCTTCCGGCAGAAGCGGGCCGCTTCGTCGATGTGCTCCTCGGCCAGATGTTCCGCGGCGAGCTGATCCCGCGGGGAATGGTACGGCAGTTCTTTGAGGTCCTGGAGGCCCCGCTGGAGCGGTCTCCGCGTCGCCTGCATCCAAAGCGTCGCCGCGACCCAGCCCCCACCGACGGCCATCGCGAGCTTCGGACCGATGCCGGTCGAATCGGCGTCAAGGTCACCGTTGGACCGGAGCCCCACGAAGAGCGTGGTCGCGCTGGAGATCTGGATAGGGAGATGGTCCGCGACTGCGTTGTCCGCCTCGATCGTCGCTTAGCGCTTCAAGCGCTCGGAGGCGCTGGGGGCGACAAGGAGTTCGGGGTCGTTCTGCTGCGCGAGGGCGCCGGTGGAAACGGCAAGGAGGACGGCTGTGCTAATGAGCTTCATAAAAAAGTCCTTTCGCCTATAATTTCTCTAAATGATATCGCAGACCAAGGAAAATTCATGAGAATACTTTTTACCACCGCCCTCCTCCTGAGCTCGCTTCCCCTCGCGGCGCGGGACCACGTCGCCCGCATCGTCAAGCCCGAGGCGAAGGCCGAGGTCTTCGTTCCTCTCGCCGGGAAAGAGGGCCCCGGAGGCCGCCTCGTGAATTACCTCGACCGCACGTTCCGGATCGTCGCAGCCGAGAGAGGGATGAAGCGCGAGAACGGCGCCGTCGTGAACACGGGGCCCGCGGCGTCTTCAACAACGGCGACCACTTATACGTCTCCCCGAACACCCAGTACCTCCTGGCCTGGAAGCCGGTCCATCTGAAAGAGGACGAGAATCCCTCGACCATGACGCTCCTCCGGGGCTCCGTGCGTGGCCTGGTGGAGATAGGGGGCCCGCGCTCGGGGATGCGCGTGATCACGAAGACAACGACGATGGGCGTGCGCGGGACGGACTTCCACGTTGCCCAGTAAGGGTCGAGGTTGATCCAGATCTCCGTCCTCCGCGGGGCCGTCACCGTCGGCGGCGAGGGAGCCGCGGCACCGGTGACCGTCGAGAGCAAGAAGACGCTCCTGAAGAAGGCCGAGAACGTCGAACTCTCCGCGCTGACGAAGACCGAGCTGAGGGAGACCGCGCGGAACACGGTGGTGACCGGCGGCCCGGTCCGCGAGCTGGAACTGAAGCGGCTCGACGAGAAGTCGCTCGCGGCGACGCTGGCGGATCTCAAGACCTACGACCAGGCCGCCTACGAGAAGCTTCTCGCGGATCAGAAGGCCGGCGCGGGGGCCGAGCTCTCCGCGGAGACCGTCGCCGTTGCCACCATCTAGAAGCTCGAGAAGAAGGCGCCGGAGACTAAGAAGAAGCCCAGCTGGGCCGAGCTCCTCGACAACGACGATCCCTACGAGAAGTACAAGCAGAAGTCGGAGGAACCGTAGGTTCGGCCCGTAAGGCGCCGGGATCTGGCGCCGGCGCATAATAAAAGCGATTCGTGCAAATGAACGCTGGTGCTTTACCCGGGAACCGTATACTCTCGAGCTATCTGTTATCAACTACCCGCTTCTAGTTTTTACCTCAGATCAATTTTAGCTAAGACCTCTTTATATAAAATTCCTCAAAACATTTTCGCAAATCAACACGGTCACACCTTTATGACTCGTCTACATCGGAGGCTCATATGAGTCAGAAAATTTATGTCGGAAACCTCGGTTTCTCTATCAGCAACGACGCGCTCTCTCAGAAGTTCGCAAAATACGGAACCGTCACTTCCGCGAAGGTCATCATGGACCGTGACACGAACCGGAGCAAGAGCTTCGGCTTCGTCGAAATGTCTTCCGCCGCCGAAGCGTCGGACGCCATCAACGCCCTCAACGGAACCGAGTTCGACGGCCGTCAGATGAACGTTTCTGAGGCGAAGCCGATGGAAAAGCGCGAGACGTCTCGCCGCTACTAGCTCCGCTCCACCGCGCCGGCCCCGTCGGCGTGGTTCTCTTCCGCGACTCCCAACCAAGGAACCGACCGTGAAGAATGACCCGAAAAAAGCTCCCGCCGCGATCGTCGACCTCCACAAGGTCAAGTACGCGAAGGCCGCGTCGCTCGGCATCGACTTCACCAACGAGATCGACATCTGGTCGAAGATGGAGTTCCGCTACCGGGGATAGATCAAGCACCTCGGCAAGCGGCGTACCCTCGAAGGCCACGACGTACTCCGGCGCCCCAACTCCTTCGTCTACGCCATCCGCAAACAGCTCGACTAAGACCTTCCTTTACAGTGCCTGCCCCTCAACGGAACTCACGCCGCCGAGCTCGCTCACGACCTCGTAGAGGTTATACGACTGCGCCTTGAGGGCCGCGGCCGAATCGCTCAACTCCGGGGACGAAGCCGCGGTTTCCTGGGTCACGGTTTCGAGCTGGTAAACGGCCTTGTTAACCTCTTCGATGCCCGACGTCTGCTCCCGGGACGCCGTCGCGATCTCGTTGACCATCGCGTTTAGGGCGGTGACGTTTCCGAGGATCTGGTCGAAGACCCGGCCGCACGCGGTGGCCATCTTCGCGCCGGTGTCGATCTTCGCCTTGCTCTTCGACATCAGGGACTCCATGAGGCCCCGGGTGTCCGCGACGATCACCGACACCTTGCCGACGCTGTCCTCGAGCATGCCGCTGATCTAAGTCGCCGCGCTCCCCGACATCGCGGTGAGGTTCCCGACCTCCTACACGACGACCGAGAACCCCTTCCCGCGCTCCCCGGCCCACGCCGCCTCGACCGAGGCGTTGAACGAGAGGAGCTTCGTCTGGAAGACGATTTCGTTGATGACGTTCGTCTTCGCGGCGATGTTCTTGATCACCGCGACGATCTCCTCGATCCGTTCGTTCGAGCGCAGCATCTGCTCCATGATCTCCCGGTCCTCGTCGGCGATGTCGCTGATCGAGGTGATCATCTCCTGGCCCCGCCCCTTCCCCTCGTGGACGATCTGCGTCGCCTCCTCGGACGTCGACGCGGCCGAGAGGGCGCTATCGGAGTTCCGCCGGACCATGGCGGAGATCTCGTCCATCGACGCCGCGGTCTCCTGGAGGCTGGCCGACTGCTTGGCCGTGGATTCGGAGAGCGAAACGGCGATCTGCGAGAGGCCGTTCGCGCGGCCCGCGATGTCCCCGGCGCTTGCAGGGAGGCGGTTCATGCCCTGGACGAGGCTCGCGATCAGGGACGACGAAAAGAACGCGCCGAAGAGCACCGCGGCCGCGATCCCGAGGACGGCCTGGAGGATCGACAGGGTCACGGTCGCGGCGGCGTTTTCCTTGGCGCGCGTCGTGTTCGCGAGCGCCCGCGCCTTCTGCCTGTCGATAATCTCCAGGACGACGACCTCGAACTCCCGCGACAGGCGTGGGCACGTGTCGCGGATCTCCTCGGCGAGCTTCGCGCGCGACGCCTCGTCGCCTTTCTTGTTCAGCGAGAGGAACGTGCCACCGAAGGCCTCGAAGTTCGTCCAGGCCTCTTCCATCCGGGCCGCCATCCGGCGTTCCTCCTCGGTCTCCGAGAGGAGCACAGCGAGCTCGGCCTTGCTCTTCTTGAACGCCGCGACGGCCTGGCCAAGCGAATCAAGATAACCCTGGTTCCTCTAGTCCGATTTGCCGTGGATCGCCAGGGAGCGAAACTGGATCCGCACCTCGCGGAAGGCGAAGAGGAGGCTCCCCACTTCCCGCGTCCGCGGCAGCGCCTTCTCCGCGATGCTCTGGTAAAGGACCTTGTTCTGCTGGTTCTTGTAGATGATCACACCCGCGACCAAAGCACAGATGACCGCCATCCCCACGACCATGCCGAGAATTTTATTATCCCCTCCGGGTGGTTCGTGATTTCTGATGGAAAATTCCTTACTTCAATCTTGT
>JBILTI010000232.1:0-4291 GCA_044371595.1 Bacteriovoracaceae bacterium | reverse complement strand
CGGAGCGGAACGCGGACTTCTTCCGGGTCCGGTGGTCGAAGAATCTCGATCCGGCGTCCCAGAGTGGAAATCTCCCCATCGGCTTTGGAGCGCCGCGGATCTTTAACGAGATCGTCTACTTAGGGAGCTTGACCGGCGACATGACCGCCTACGACCTCGAGAGCGGCCGCGTTCTCTGGTCCCGGGACGAGAAGACCTCGCTCGGAGGCCCGGTCGAGTTTTTTAAAGACCACGTCGCCTACGGTGGCCTCTCGGGTCGCCTCTTCGTTCGTCACTATCTCACGGGCCAGCTGAAGTACGCGATCGACCTCGGCGCGCCGATCGAAAGCGCACCGTTCTTTTTCAACGACCGGCTGCTCGTCTACCTCCGGGGTCACCAGCTGGTCCATCTCGACGCGGAAACGGGAAAGATCCTCTGGGTCTACAAGCGCGCCGTTCCGGTGACAACCACCCTCCAGCGCACCACGAAGCCCCTCGTGCTGGGCAACAAGATCATCGTCGGCTTCGCCGACGGGTTCGTCGGCGCGCTCTCCGTCGACGAGGGGCTCCTCCTCTGGGAGACGAAGCTCGTCGACCAGGCGAAGTTCATCGACGTCGACCTGAATCCGCTCAGCGCCGGGGGCGTCGTCGTCACCGGATCTCCGTCCGGGGAACTGAAGGCGATCAATCCGGAAAACGGCGCGGTCGCGCGGAGCTACGGCGTCAGCGTCATGGCGCATCCGCTGCTCAAGGGTGAGCAGCTCGTCCTCGGCACCAACGACGGTGAAGTCATTCTTATGGCCCTGAACGGCGAGATCCTGAAGCGCGTAAAGGTTTCGAGTCAGCCGGTCAGCGCCGTCGCCTGGTGGAAAGACAACATCGTCGCCGCGAGCTTCGACGGGAAGCTCCGTTTGATCGACCCGCTGACGCTGAAGATCGTCGGCGAGTTCGCGATGGGCTACGAGTACTCCGCGGTGTTCTCCGACCTCGTCGTTTACCAGGATTACCTCGCGGTCTACACGTCCCGGAACCGGCTCTACGTCTTCGATTAAGGCAGGTTAATCTAATACAATCTGACACCTGCCCGGTGGCCTTTGATTTTTTCTTCGGGTGGGTAGACCATCTTAGGAACCGAAACAAAGGATTTCACGATGAAACCGCTCGCCCTGTTGCCGCTCCTCGCCCTCCCGTCCCTCGCCGCCGCCAGTGTCACGATCCACGAAGAGCTCTATCTCCCCGGGACGAACCCCGCGGTGGTCCGGGAGCTGATCGACGCCGGCACGGTGGAGATCGACCACGTGACGAGCGAGGGCTTCGAGCTCTATGGCCCCCGGGGCATCGGCCGGTACCTCGACTCGAAGAACGTCGTCTACCTCGACATGAAGGAGATCAAGAAGCAGTCCCTGGCCGACTATCCGAGCGCGCGGCAGATCGCCGAGAAGCTCCAGGAGCTCGCCCGGAGGTACCCGCGGATCATGTCCCTCGTATCGATCGGTAAGTCGGTCAAAGGCAACGACCTCCTGATCATGAAGATCTCCGACAACGTCGCCGTTGACGAAGTGGAGCCGGAGTTCAAGTACATCTCCTCGATGCACGGGGACGAGATCACGGGCCGCGAGCTCAGCGTCGAGTTCATCGACGAACTCGGCCGCCGCTACGGAACTGACGCGGAGGTCACCGAGCTCGTGAACCACACGGAGATCTATGTCATGCCGTCGATGAACCCGGACGGGAGCGACCTGCGCCAGCGCGGGAACGCGAACTTCCGGGACCTCAATCGTAACTTCCCCGACATGACTCGGGACCGGGAGTCGAATCCGACGGGCCGGGAGCTCGAAGTCCAGCACGTCATGCGCTTCCAGGCGTCCCGGCAGTTCGCGCTCTCTGCGAACTTCCATGGGGGGACGATCGTCGCGAACTACCCCTGGGACGCGAAGTACGACGCGCATCCTTTGGACGCGTTCGTAAAGGAGCTCTCTCAGGGCTGGGCCGAGCGGAATCCGGAGATGCGGAATTCGAGCGAGTTTCCCGGCGGGATCACCAACGGCGCCGCCTGGTACATCGTGAAGGGCGGCATGCAGGACTGGAGCTACGTCTGGCACAACGACCTTCAGATCACGATCGAGCTGTCGCACCAGAAGTGGCCGAGCTATTCGGAGATCCCGCAGTTCTACCGGGATAACCGCGAGTCGATGCTCTATTACCTGAAGCAGGTCCACCGCGGAGCGGGGGTAAAGTTCCCCCGTCCCGGCGTCGAGGGGACCGTCGAGATCACGCAGACGGCCCCGGAGGCGAAGGGGCTCGGCTCCTACGCCTTCAAAGGATCGGAGTTTTACAAGGTGCTTCCGGAAGGGGACTACACGTTCACCGTCCGGGAAAAGAACGCTCCCGCGAAGGCGCTCTTCGTCCGCGTCGAGAAGGACCTCATCTACCGGAACGGAAACTACATTACGGTGAACTAGGATCCCAGTCGAACGATCGCCTCGAACTCTGCGCGGGTCACCGGGAGGATGGAAAGCCGGTTTCCCCGCTGGAGGAGGCGCATCGTCGCGAGCTCAGGCCTCTGCTTCAGTTCCTCGAGCGGCACCAGGCGGCAAAGATCCCGCTCGAAGCGCACGTCCACGAGGAACCAGCGTGGGGCCTCGCGCGTCGCCTTGGGATCGAAGTATTCGGACTTCGGGTCGAACTGCGTCTCGTCCGGGTAGGCCTCGGAGGCCACCGTCGCAATCCCGGCCACGCCGGGGACCTCGCAGGAAGAGTGGTAGAAGAGGATCGGGTCACCCACCCGCATCTCGTCCCGCATGAAGTTCCGCGCCTGGTAGTTCCGGACCCCGTTCCAGGGCTCCGTCTTACTCGGGCGCTTCTTCAGGTCCGCGAAGGAGAAGACATCGGGTTCGGATTTCATTAGCCAGTAGTTCGCCATAGGAGACCATTTTGGACAACTTTTAACGGATAATCAAGTTTCATCGGCAACCGTCGAAGAGAGTCGTTGAGGTGAAAGATGAAACACGTATCCCGCGCCGTCCTGATGGTTCTCGTATCCGCCTGCGCCCACCGGGGCGAGGAACGGAAGGTCGTCCTGTTTCCCTACGCCGACGAGCTCCTCCGGGAGGTCCAGGCCCGGAGCGATCGGGCGCCGGCCGCGGACGCGTTCGCGGAGCTCGAAGAGCGGTCCCCGCGGCGGATCTACTTCAGCGCCCTCTACCAGCAGTACCTGACGTTGGGCCAGTACCTCGGACAAAAGCTGGCCTTGGGGTCGTGCCCGCAGTTTCATCACGATAAGGTGGAGACCGACGCCGGCGTTGTTCCCAAGGTCAGCATGTACCTCGCGAGCGCCGTTGACGAAGGCGGACAGAAGTTCTTCCCGGAGCTCGCGTTCCGGGGCCGGTCGACGCTCGGGGCGTACCACGCCGAGCTCCGGAGCGAGATCGAAATCCTCTGCGAGGACGGCGTCTCGGATAACTACTTTAAGTTCGACAACCTCGTGACCCACTACGCACACAAACCCTCGTTCCACCGCGACCCGCGGGCCATGTCCTCGGTGCTGAAGATCCCGGTCTTCGCGAACTTCTACCTCATCAAAATGCTCGAACGGCCCGGCGCGGAGCGCGTCGCGCGGGAGGACCGCCGGTTCATCCAGCTCACTCGAACCTACTGGTTTGACCGTTACGTGACCGAGGCGGGACGGCGCCGGGGTAACTATATCAAAGACAAAATGGTGAGACGATAAGATGAAATACGTCGTAGTCCTTTCGCTCCTCGGGGTCCTCTCCTGCGGCCGCACTAGCGCCCCGTCGTCGGGAAGCGACGGCGTCATCGGCCAGGTGCGGACCCTCGCCGTCGCCCCCGCGGCGCCGGCGGACGCGACGGCCGTGTCCGAGATCTGTCAGGCGCTCCTTCAGAAGGAAGCGATGGTCTCCACGCTTTTGAACACGACCCACCGGTACGTGGCACTTCAGACGAACTGCGACGGTACGACCCAGAGTTTGGAGGAGGTGTCGGTCACGATCCAGCAGGACGGCGGCGACGTCGTCTTCCGCCGCGCGAGTAACCTTGCGTTCCTCTTCCCGCAGCTCGAGACCACCCGGAGCGGCGTCCTCGCGGGTGTCTGCGCCACGGCCACGAACCTCGTCAACCCTATCGTGACCGACTCCGAGGCGCTCTTCTTTACGACCTCCGGGATCCGCGCCGCCGACTGTCTCCCGGGCGCGGGCGAACGCTGCATCCTGCTCGAGCGCGCCCTGATCCAGGGAACGACCGCGACGGTGCACACGCGGGAATGGCTCCGGATCGTGACCAACGCGAATCAGGG
>JBILTI010000231.1:0-4301 GCA_044371595.1 Bacteriovoracaceae bacterium | reverse complement strand
TGTACTTGTCCTCGGAGAGGATGATCGGCGCGATCATCCCCGGGAAGATCGGGCTGTTGACGATCGGGATGATGACGACCTCGCTCGGGGTGTCGGCAACCACGTTCGACTCGGTGTTGGCCTTTGCATTCTTATCTTTGACGGGCATTAGTTGTTCCTTCTGGTTAGCGGATGTCGATGACGAGGCGGCCCGGGTTCTCGAGGTAGAAGATGTCGAAGCTCGACTTCCCCTTGAGGCCGATCTCCATCGTGATGGTTTCCCCGTCGACGGTGATGAAATCGACGTTTTTTACGAACTTCGAATTCTTCATCTGCGGCTGGGCGGTTTGGATGGCGGTGTCGAAAAAATCCACGGAGAGCTTCCGGCCCGCGGTGATGTGCCCGTAGAGCTTCGGCACGGCCGGCGTGTTGAAGTCGACGACGACGCGCTCGTAACCCCGGCCGTTCACGGCGGAGTTGCGAACGCCGGTGATCGCCGACTTCCCGGCGGCGTTCAAGTGGAAGACCCCGGAGTCGAGGAAGATGGACTTCTTCCGGGGCGCGACCTTCCAGATGCGCTCTTCCATCAGGTTCTGGGCCAGGACCGATGACACTGAGAGCAGGCCCAGGAAAAAGAGACTCAACTTCATTCGCGCACTCCTCATGAATGGTGACTCATTTAATTCTAGTTAAAAGAATGAGTTAAGACAAAAAGTTCTTACGTGATTTCAACAGCGTCGCGGCCGTGGTCGCGAGGAGGAACCCGAGGGCGAGGAGCGGGAGCGAGGAACCGGGGCCGCCGCCGCGGGGAGGTTCGATCGTTCCACAGCCGGCCGCGGCCGCGACCGGGTCCGACGTCGAAGAGGCGCTGCTCGAGGCGACGTCTCGGGTCCGGGCCACCGCGTAGGTGAAGGGGCCATCGAGGCACGCGTCGTTATCCGACAAGACCTGTTCGGTACCGATAACGGGTTTGAGACTCCCCGACGAGTTGTCCCAGAGGGAGGTGACGAGGAGGTAGGGCAGATACGTGCCGGAGCTGAACGTCGTCGCGTCCGGGAACGTCTGCGCCAGCGTGGAAGATCCGAGGCGCCGCGCGCGGACGGCGATCTCGAAGTTGTTCCGGGCCGGAACCGTCGGGTCGAACGGAATCAGGGCCTCAAAGTCGGGGTGATAGGATTCCGTGACCGCGTCGTAGCGGAGCGAGTTCCGCGCGTTGACGACGGTTCCGAGGGTCGTCTTCACGTCGAGCTGATACTCGAGCTGCGTCCCGAGGGCGAAGGAGACGACCGCGACCTTCAGAAAGTAATTGCTTCCGGTGAGAGGGGCGTAGTTCACCTGGAAGACGTCCGACGCCGACCACGTCGAGGCCGAGGGGTTCCGGAACCAGCCGACGAACGCGTGCTCGGTCCGCTCGGCGTCCGCGTAGGTGAAGATCGAAAGCGGCGAAAACGTGGCGGCGATCTTCCGCTCGTTGTAGCCGGCGTCGGCACGGAGGCTGCAGCTGATCGAGACCGTTCCGACGTCCACCGCCGGCTGCGCGCTCGACAGCACGATCGCCTGGGGCTTTCCGTCGTACTCGGTTCCGCAGCGGGAAAAGAAGGATCCGACGTAGGCGGCGGGGCAGAAGTTCGTCTGCGCGTTGGCGAAGAAGCCGGGGAGCGACGCCGGGTTCTTCACGGGAGAGACGTAGAGGTAGTAGGCGTCGCCGAGGTCAAGGCCCCGGAGCGCGAAGCGGCCCTCGTCGTCGGTCACGGCCCCGCTCGTCTCGCCGTTCGCGAGCGAGACCGCCTGGACGTGCGCCCCGAGCACGGGGACGTCGCGGCCGCCCCGGACGACCCCGGTGATGGACCCGTATTCTCCTGCGTCGTACTTGCTCCGGATTCCGCTCACGTCGTCGAGCGAGAGCGAAGCCTGGCCCGTGAACGACGAGTAGAACATCGATGCGTCGAGTACCTCCGAGTGCGAGAGGCCTAGGACGTGGCCCAGCTCGTGGGTGACGACGTCCCCGAGGTAGACCTGGCCCGCGGGGTAGAGGCCCGGCGCGGACCGGAAGTAGTAGTCTTCGTCGTTGAGGCTGACGGTCGCCCGCTGGATCGCCCCGGAAGCGTTGAAGCTCACCTCGGTGACGCCGATCACGGCCGAGCCGTAGGAAAAGCTGGAGCGGAAGCGGATCTCGTTCGTCGAAGCTCCGGCGACGGTGATCTGCCCGCTCGAGGCGCGGTTCCACTCGGAGATGGAGGAAAGGATTATGCTCCGGGCCGTAGCCTCGGTCATGTCTCCGTTGGCGGCCTGGATGACCATCGGAACCCGCGGGTTTGCCCAGTAGAGATCGTTCCCCGTACCCGAGAGGGACGACTGGTGCGCGAGGGCGCCGAGGGAAAGGAAAAGGGCGAGGAAGAAGCTGGGCATTTCAATCCGTTGAAATGGGTGTTGGCTCCGCTACCGGGCGGGACGCTGCCGGAACAGGCGAAAGAGCCCGCCCATCGCCGCCAGGGTCAGCACCAGCCAGAGAGGATTCATCCCCTGGCCATCTCCATTCTCGCCCTGATCAGAGTTTGAGGCAATGGAACGGTTTTTTCCTGCAACCGGGGCCGCCGAAGCCGGGTCCCGGTACCCGGACGTCTCTGTCGGGTATACCGGCGCGGCCACGTCCCGGAGGCTCGACCCCTTGGTCGCCTTCACCAGCCGCTCGAACTCCTCGAGTTTCATCTGGCCCACGGTCCGATCCCCCGGGAAGAGCGTGTTGATGATCATCTTCTCTTTCCCGTAGTTGACGACCTTAAAGGTCCCGAAGCCGAGGTTGAGACCCCAGAAGCGATCCTGGTTCGACTTGATCATCAGCACGACGTTCTCTCCGGAGACGAACTCCGGCACGCCGTCGACCCTGACGGTCTCGTCCCCGACGGTCCCCCCGGGGTAGTGGACGATGACCTCGTCCATCCCGAAGAGATCGGACTGAAGGCCCGTCTCCCGTGACATTTTAAAGATCATCTGCGTGGCGAGCGACCCGTCTTCGAGGCGGATCGATTTTTTCCTCAGGTAGTGTCCGACGAAAATCCCGTCGGCCTCGCGGACCTGCTTCTCCACGGGCTGAAGCTGAAAGACGGTCGCCCCGAGCGGCGGCGCGAGGAGCGAGAGCGAAACGAGCGCAAGGTGGAAGCGGTTTAGCACGACGGTTCTCCTGATATGGCCTACAAAGCTTGTCGGCTAATCTTGAGGAGAACTTGAATCGATTACTCAGGTTTTCACGAGCGGGGTGAGGTAGATGTTTTTGGGGTCGAACAGAAGCTGCCAGCTTGCCAAGTGCTTGAAACAGTTCGAGGCGTCGATGACGACGATCGTGTTCCGCAGTTGGACCAGGTCTACGAGGAAGTTCCCGAGGAGCTTGAGCTCCCGCTCGGAGAGGCCAAAGGAAATATTTTCGAAGACGAGCAGGGAGTTTTGGATGTTCTTCAAAAGCTTGGATAGGAGGAAGATACGCTGCTTCTCCCCACCGGAGAGCGAGTTCAGCGCCCGGTCGAGGGAGAGGTAATCGAGGTTCAGGATCTTGAGGTACTCCCACACCCGGCGGAACTTGGGCGTCAGTTCGATGCGCTCGAGCACCTGGCCGAGCGGAAGGTTATAGGCCTCGGCGACGGTCATCTTACCGTCGGAGATGTTGGCGTAAAGAGGCTTGATCTTGAGGCCCTTGCAGTCCTCGCACTCGAGGACGATGTCTTCGAGGTACTGCATCTCGATCACGATCGAACCCCGGCCCTCGCAGCGCGGACACATCCCGAGTTCGGAGTTCGACGAGAGGTGCCCCTCCTTCAGGTTCATGCTCTTCGCGATCGGAAGCTTCAGGAAGTGCTTCCGGATGACGGAGCCGAGCTCGGTGATCGTGCCCACCGAGGAGCGCGACGTGAAGCGATTGAGATCCGAGGCGATGACGATCACGTCTTCGAACTCGACCGGCGCCCGGACCCTCTTCGCGGAGAACGGGTCTTCCTCGAGCCACTCTCCCGTTGCCTCGTGGTGAAGCGTGTTCGCCATGATCCGGATGAGGTTGGCGGTCTTCCCTGTCCCCGACGGACCGGTGACCCAGGTGAGCTCGTTTACGGGAACCTTGAAATCGGTGTAGGTCTTGCCGTAGATCTCCGGCCGCTGGACTTCGATGAACTCCGGATACTTGCCGGAGACCTTCTTCTTCCGCCACTCGACGGTTTCCTTGTCCTTGAACCAGGCCTTCGGTGGCCCCTGGTAGACCACTTCGCCGCCGTTCTTCCCGGATCCGGGGCCCATGACGATGAGGTGATCGGAGACCCGCTGGATGTACTCCGAGT
>JBILTI010000230.1:0-4305 GCA_044371595.1 Bacteriovoracaceae bacterium | reverse complement strand
AAGACGAACCTCGAGAACCTGCGACTGCTCTGCCGGAACTGCAACCAGCGCGCGCGCATCTCGGCGAAGCTCCCGGGGGCGAAGGGCCGGCGCCCCGCGGGGGACCTACGGCCGGAGTTCTCCGAAGCGCCAGACACCGTAGAAGAACAACGCGGTCGCCGTCCCGAGGTGCCAGAGGGCGTGGAACTGGAAAACGCCCGCGGGCGCGCACAAGACGTGGGCCTCGTCGAGGACGAAGAAGCCGAACGAGACGAGGAGGACTATGAGGCTTCGCTTCAGGTTCCGGGAATGGAACAAGGTCAGGCCGCGCTCGCGCGCAACGTCGCCGACGGAGAGGGTGAAGATAGAGATGCAGATCGACACCCGGGCCCACTTGTCGGCGACCGAATACATCGCGAGCACGAGGAACCCGTAATAGGCGACCATGGCGACGAGGATCTCCGCCGGAGACCGCCGCAGCGGGCGCAGGAAATTCATGAGCGCGAAGAAGCTCAGGATGAGAACAATCGCGGCGAAGTCGAAGGCGAGGCCCAAGCGAGTGAAACTCATGTGGCCGAGGTGACTCGCGACGCCCAAGAGCAAGCAGGCACCGGTCCACATCTTAAATTCGAAGCTCCGGACCCGGACGGATCGGAGTAGGACCAGGGCGGTCACGATGTACGCGAGAGAACTCCAGAAAGAGACGGGCTGGCGGATCAGGGCGTCCCGCGGTGCTTCGCACTGGCAACGGGAGGCCAGACAGGCGGCCCCCTCGAACCCCTCCCAGACGTTCACGGGACGTAGAAGGCCGAGTTCTTTTCATTTTCGGAAACCTGAACGAGGGTAATCCATGCCCGGTCGCCATAGAGTTTTTTGAGAAGCTTCGAGGCTTCCTGGTAGACGTATTCTGCGGTCCCCTCCATCCCGGGATTCGGGAGCACGCGGAGCTGGATCGCGCCTTCTTTGTGAAGCTGCTGGAACGCCTCCAGCTGGGGGTCGTCCTCGGCGACGAGGAACGTGTGGTCGAACGTGTGCTCGAGCCATTGTTTAAGTTCTTTCAGGCCACCGAAGTCGACGACCCACCCCTCTTTCGTCAGATCCTTCGCCGCGAACTCGAAGTAGAACTCCCGGGAGTAGCCATGGACAAACCGGCAGTGGGACTCGGCACGCCACTGACGATGGGTGCACGGGAATCCAGTAAAGCGCTTCGTGGATTTGAAATTCTTAGGGTTCATTTGACCTTCTCCTGAACATGGCACCAGTTTACTCGCTGCCGCTTCTTCGGCACGTACGGAACCGCGAGGTTCCGGTCGAGGAGCTCCTCCCGGAGATCCTTTCCGTCATACGTAACCTCGGCGAGCGTCCTGCCATATATATCCCGCTTTTTATTGTTTGTAAGGGTGATCTTCGTAGCCTTTTCGAGCTCCCGACGAACGAACTCCCGGGCTCGAAGGGCGAGGGCCCTCTCGCAGGGATTCTTCGTCGACATCTCGGCCGCGTCAACGCCGAGTATTCGGACTTTTCCGACGTTAAACTTCACCGTGTCTCCGTCGTAGTTCTTCACGTAGCGGACCTCCGTCTGCGCGAGCGCCGCAGATACGAGGAAAGCAAGGAGAAACATCAGCGGACCTCCGCGAGGCTTCTCCAGCCCTCGGTCTTTTGGCGGAGGTTCTTTAGCACCCGAAGGTAGCGCCGGCAGGCGAGGTCGATCCCGAGGTGACGCGAGAAGCGCTTCGTTAGAAACACCTCCGGCGTCCGGTACACGGCCTCCTCGGTCGCTTCGGTGTAGCCGTAGCCGAGGACGTGGTTGCCGCGGACGAGCACCAGGGACCGCTCGCCGAGCGTACGCCCCTCCCCCACAATCACCAGGTTGTCCGCGGGGAACCGCGCGTCGCGGGAAAGCTGCTCGACCTTCTGATTGTGCCGGAAGATTTCCTCCTTCGACTTGCCGCCCTCGCGGTAGAGGAATTTCTCAGAGCGGAGCTGGGACTCGAGGGCCCGGAGCTTCTTGCGCGCCTCGAAGTAGTCGCGGAAGTACCAGAGGCCAGCGGCGCCCTTCGTCCGGGGGGCGATCCGGAAGACGTCTTCGCCGGCCGCGTTCCGGGCGGCGAGAATGACCCAGTTGAGGCGCTCGTTCGTCTGGAGGATCTTGCGGAACTCGGCGATCAGGGCAGAGCCCGTCACCTCCGGTACCAGGTCCTGGGTCTCGACCAGGAGGTCCCGGTTCTCGGGCCGTACCACGAGGAGCTCGCGCGCGGTCCGCTCCATGTTGAAGCACGCCTCCCGCCGGAGCACGGTCCCCGCGGCGTCGGTGAGGGACAGGAGCCCGGCCTTAGCCGGCACCTTCTTAAGGAGCCGCCCGTGCTGCGGGAGGTACAGCACCTTCGGGTAGCTCTTGAGGCGCAGCAGCCGGAGTTCCAGGAAGAGTTCGAGCGTCGCGCGGGCGTCGCCGATCGCGCGGTGCCGTTCTTCGATCTTGATGCCGAAGAAGCTGCAGAGGGCGTCGAGGTTGTAGTTCTGGAGGCCCGGGATCTCCTCCTGAGCCACCTTGAGCGTACAGAAGTCCTTCACGCGGAGCTCCTGTCCCATCTCTTCGTACTTCTTCCGGAGGAGGCCGAGGTCGAAGTCCGTGTTGTGGGAGACGAAGACGGCCCCGTCGAGCCGCAGCCGGATCGCGTCGGCGACGTCGTAGAACTTCGGCGCCGCCAGCAGCTCACGGTTCGTGATCGACGTGAGGTTAGAGATGTACTCGGGGATCGGCCGCAGCGGATTGATCAAGGTTTCGAAGACCTCGAGCACCCGGTCTTCCTCCCACGTGATCAGCGCGATCTCGATCAGATCCCGGTCGGTATCCAACCCCGTCGCTTCGATGTCACAGATCACGTACCGTTTTGCCCTCATGAATTTTATTCTAAAAGGTTCCGCGCCGCCCGCCAAGTTCTTGACCAAAATCGACGACCTACGATACAACTTCCCGATGATTCAGCAGATCGACGAGAGCTGGCGCCGGTTTCTTACGCCGGAGTTCGAAAAGCCATACCTGCAAGACCTCCTGCGCTTTCTGGAGGAGGAGCGCCGCCGGGGCAAGCGCCTCTTTCCGCCCGCGGAGAACGTCTTCGAAGCTTTCCGCCTGACGCCGCTTCCCGCGGTCAAGGTCGTGATCCTGGGCCAGGACCCGTACCACGGCGCGGGCCAGGCGCACGGCCTCGCCTTCTCGGTTCCCCGGGGCGTGAAACCGCCGCCGTCGCTCGCGAACATCTTCAAGGAACTCGCCGCCGACGCCGGCGTCCCTCTCCCGGCGCACGGCCACCTCGAGGCCTGGGCGCGGCAGGGAGTGCTCCTTCTCAACACGGCCCTCACCGTCGAGGAGGGAAAGGCCGGGGCCCATCAGAAGAAGGGCTGGGAACGGTTCACCGAGACTGTCATCGACGTGTTGAACCAGGAACGCGACCACCTCGTCTTCATCCTCTGGGGGGCCCCGGCCCAGGCGAAGGCCAGGCACGTCGATCCCGCCCGCCATCTCATCCTGAAGTCCGTCCACCCGTCGCCGCTTTCCGTCTACCGGGGGTTCCTCGGATCAAAACCCTTCTCCCAGGCAAACGCCTACCTCGAGACGCACGGGATCGCTCCCGTCGACTGGCGCCTTACCTGAGCCGCCGGACGACCGCCAGATAAAAGGGCCCCCAGCCGGTCGTGTCCGGGAGGACCCGCCACCCGAACTCGGTCGGTTCGCCGAACGGAAACTCGGGCCGGACGAGCTCGAAGCGGCCGGGCCGCTTCTGGTGGAGCTTCCGGAGAATGTCGTCGTTCTCGAGCTGCGAGAGGGCGCACGTCGAGTAGACGATCGTTCCGCCGACCTTGACGATGTCCAGCGCCGACGCGAGCATCGCGAACTGCGAGATGGCGATGGCCTTGGTCCGGCCTGGGGCCCAGAGCGAAAGCTCCTTGGGATCCTCGAGCACGTGGCGCTCGGAGGAGCAGGGGGCATCGAGCAGGACCTTGTCGTAGATCGACTTCTGGTAAAGGCTCCACTTCGTCGCGTCGTGGGCCGTCACCGTGAGGTTCTTCTGCTCGGACTTTGGGAGGTAGTCGTCGAAGATCCGGTGGATCCGGGCCCGGCGCGCGGCTGAACGGTCGTTGGAGACGAGGAGGCCCTGGTTCCGAAGCTTGAAGGCGCAGAGGAGGCTCTTCCCGCCGGGAGCGGCGCACAGGTCGACGACCTTCTCTCCTGGAGTAAGCCCAAGCGCCTCGACCGGAAGGATGCTAGCGGCGTCGAGGAGGTAGTAGTTCAGGTAGCCGGCCTCCGTCTTCTCGGGCGCCGGAAAC
>JBILTI010000229.1:0-4306 GCA_044371595.1 Bacteriovoracaceae bacterium | reverse complement strand
TCCGACCCTTCCCGGACGGCGTCGTTGATCGCCGCGAGATGCTTCGGGTCGTGGGCGATCCGCAGGAAGAGGCCGCGGAGATTACGCTGGCGCACATCGCGGATCCGGGTCACCGGCGCTCGCTCCATGCCTTCAGCGAAGGCGTAGAGCTCGTCGCGGAGGACCTGCTTGAAGGCCAGCGTGAACGAGTTCACCAGCTCGACCGTCTCCGCCAGGGCCGCGAGCACCACGCGCGGCGCGGGTTGCGGCGCCGTGCCGCCGGTCTCCTTGTCGGACTCGAAGACCCGCGGGATCGCGTCCGGGTCGCGGAGGAGGTTGCAGTCGAACTGGGGCCCGGTCTGGAGCTTCTTGTTCTCCTCGCCGATCACGCCGAGTACCGAGAGGATCGTCCGCCGCGTCGCCGGCGCCTTCTTGTTGAAGCGCAGGAGGAACTTAACGAACTTCCAGACGCTGCCGAAGTCCTTCTCGTCCGGGACCGTCTCGTGCTTGATCATGTACTGGAAGATCTGCTTCTTGAAGCGCTTCACGAGCGGGTTCTTGTTCTCGAGGAAGCCGTCGAGGGCCGGGGAGTAGATCACGTAACCGCGCTCGACCTCGTCCGGGTCGAGAATGTTGTTGCGGTTCGCGTCCCAGCGGTGGATCGTCGTCTCAGCGTGGAGGAGGGCCACGAGGATCGTCATGAAGTCGCCCTTCGCGAAAGGGATCTCTTCCTTGTCGCCGTCGGAGTAGTTGTTGCAGGTCCGCGCGGCCGTGACGGCCCGCTGGAGGAAGAGGGCGTTCTCCGCCGTGACCGCAAAATCCTCGCAGCGCTCCGGCGCGCCCATCGAGTCGAACAGGAGCGGCAGGTAGCTCCGGTAGTGGGTACAGAGGCCCTTCCAGAACGAAGCCTTGAAGCAGGCCGGCTCGATCCTGTCGAATCGGTCGACCGGGCAGTTCTGCTCGCGCAGGTAGCCGTAGATGTCGTCGGCGATGTTAAACGACGACAAGAGGCTACCGACGAACTCCGTCGCTTCGTTCACGTCCATCACCTTGTTCGTATCGGACTGGTACTGGAAGAGGGTCCCGAGGAGGGAGATGTTGTCCGCGGTGCCGATCGCCCGGCCCGGGGTGAGCAGGTCGAGTTCGACGAGCTCGCGCTCGAACTTTAGGATCGCCCGCTGCATTTGCTTTTGATCAATCGAGTAGCCGCCGATCGCGTCGGGGTTCGGGCTCGGGCTGCCGAAGGTTCCGAGCGCGAGCGTGATCGCGTACTCGAAGAACGCGATCTCGAAGAAGGCGTCGGCATTCCGGCGGAAGCCGCGGGTGTAGTAGGACGAGAGGAACTCGCCCTTCATGAACCGGTAGCGCTTGGCGATCCGCTCGAACTGGTCGAGCTCGGCCTGGTGCTCCGGGTACGTGTAGCGGTACTCGTTGAAGTCGATCGTCTCCTCGACGGGCCGCGGGCCGTCGAGCTGGGCCTTGAACTTGTCGTAGATCCGGTGGAAGATCGTGCCGGTCTTCAGCAGCGCCTGCGCGTGGACGAAGAGGTTCTTGAGCTCGACGCCCTTGACCTCCGTCGCGTTCCCCTTCATGACGATCTTCTTCACCTCGGAGATCAGGCTCCGGAACTTCTCGACGTCGAAGGTCTCGGCGTCGACGAAGAGCTTCGCGGCCGCAATCGCCTGGTCGAGCGTGAAGAGGAGCTCGGTGTCGCGGTTGTTGAGCGCGCCCTGAGTGACGATCTGGAAGAGGTCGTCGACGTTGCGCTTCAGGAGCTGAAGAAGCGATTCCTGCTTGAGGATAATGTACTTGTAGCGGTACGCATCGAGGCCGATCAGGAGGAGCTGGTCGAAGTTCAGGATGAGCTTCTCGAGCTCGTTATGGGTGATGACGTAGTCCTCGCCGCCGAGGATCACCTTCTTCAGGAAGAGGACCTTCCGCGCGCGCTCGATGAAGTCGCGGTTCGCCTCGGTCGAGAAGCTCTCGAGGAGGGATATGATGTTGAGCTTGTGGAGGGCGCCGCCGCGGCTCGGGTTAAAGATCGTCCGGAGCGACTGGATGATCGCCTTGTTGGCGCCGGAGACGCGGTCGCGGTGGTTCTGGTGAAGCGCATACGTGACCGGCGACTCGTTCTTGAAGATCGGACCGTAGTTGAGCGCGGCTTCCTGATTAAACACCAGCGCGAAGTTGATGACCTTGTCGACCGTGGCCTTCGAGATGTAATCCGGGTCCTCCCCGGTGATCAGGTGGCCGAGGTCGAAGACGGCCTTCAGCGCCTTCACGACCTCCGGCTGCACATCGGGCCGGAACTTCGCGAGATACTCCTCGAGCTGGACCCGGGAGATGTAGCCGGGTTTCCCCGACTTCACGATGCGGATGAAGAGGTTCAGGTTCTCCCCGAGGCAGCGGATCTGCGAGCCGATATTCTCGTTCATGATCTCGCCGAACTTGTTCATGTCGAGCTCGCACTCGACGGAGAACTGGGAGCCGTCGAACTGGCGCTTCACGACCTTCGTGCCGAGAAGGTCCCCGCAGCCGGAAGCCGCGAGCGCGAGGGCGAGGAGCAGGAGGAATCGCGTCAGCTTAGAAGACATAGCGTAACCCGCCGTAGATGGAGTCGTTGTTGGTGTACGGGGCCCAGAACGACTTGCCGCTCACGGGGGTCCCGATCATATTCACGCCGGCGTTCATCACGAGCTCCCGCGACACCCGGTAGGTGGCACGGAACATGACCAGCCGGTCGGTCGTCAGCATGTCGTACTTCGCGTCGGCCGAGACCGTGTAGCGCCGGCCGAAGTTCCGGACGGCGATTACGTTCACGGCCTGGTTCCAGCGCGGATCGAGGGCGAGGTCGTCCCTTTCCCGGTCGAACGGCGAGAGCCGGGCGACGTAGTTGAACGCGAGCGTGTAGAGGTCGTTCGAGCGCGAGACGCCCCCGCCGACGTAGTCCTCGCGCTGCTTCTTGTTCTTGATCTCCGTGTAGCGGACCTTCGCGTCGACGTCGGGGAACTCGTTCGGCCGGACGGCCATGCCGGAGAGGTACATTTCGATGTCGCGGTTCCGGTACTTCAGCGTCGAGCCGTAGACGTCGTGGTAGTAGAACCGCGGGTCGATCTGGGCGTTGACGACGTTCTGGACGAAGTCGACGTTCACCTCGACGTCCGGGGTCGTCGAGTTCTCGGGCTTCCGCATGATGAAGTTGTCGAGGACCCAGTGCTTGGACTCGAAGCCGACGTTGGCGCCGGCCGAGTAGCGGTAGATGACCTCGGAGATCTCCGGGTAATCGACGTCGTAGCGGACGTCCATCAGGACGCCTTCGACCTCGGCGCTCGAGGCCGGGGTGTCGGCCCAAGGGTGCCGGGAGGTGATCGTCCGGTCCTTCTTGTCGACGTCGAGGGCCGGGTTCATCTCGGGGACGTAGAGGCCCGAGACGAAGGCGCGGTAGCGCATGCCGTTGGTGGACCGGCGCTCGTAGAGGAGCCCGGTCAGGCCCTCCTGCCCCGGGGTGAAGTAGTCGAAGTTCCGGCGGTTGTTGAGCTTCCCGAAGCCCCAGTGCTCGTCGACCGCGGACCACGGGAGGATCTGGCGGCCCGCGCGGAACCTGCCCTTCGTAGTGACGTTTCCGCCGACGTAGGCCTCCTGGATGGAGTACATCGTGAGGCTCTGGTCGTTGACGAGCGAGGAGACGTGGAAGCGGCGCTCGAGCTCGCCCTGGCGGAGGGTCCCGACGTTCCGGTTGTAGTCGAACTCGAAGTCGGCGTTATAGCGGTTACCGGGAACATTCCCGACCTGGTTCGAGGGCTGGTTACTGAGCGCGCCGAGGTGACCCTGGATCACGTCCGTCGCCGCCTGGCCCGCGAGGCTCGCGACGAGGAGGCTTCCAAAGCTACAGGTTTTAAGCGTCTTCCGCACTACGAGGTTCCCTGATAAAAATTTGCCACTTAAAGTTATTATCACCAAAATCAACAGACCTTATTAACGCATCGTATCAAGGCAAGAGACTCCCTCCTCGCGACCTGTAAAGGTTACATAGCATGAGCACAACCGAGGCACCTGTAAACTGTCCAAAAGACAGAATTTTTTATTTGCACTCGATGGACCCTAGGGATAGTATGCGGCCGGAACGTTTTTACTCCATTAAAGGACAAGAGACCACATGAGAAAGCTAAACGCCTGTATTTTAATGGGTTTCCTCGCAGTAGTGAGCTCCGCTCATTCCGGGGAACACCGTTATCACCCAAACCACCTCTTCATCAAGATGAAAGTTGGGGAAGGCCTGGTCCGGTCGCCGCTGATCACGGGATCGAAGAAGCTCTTCGGTAGCCTC
>JBILTI010000227.1:0-4316 GCA_044371595.1 Bacteriovoracaceae bacterium | reverse complement strand
GTCGCGCGGAACCCGGAGGTTCCAGCTCAGGTGCGTCTTGAGGTTTTCCTGAGTGACGACCTCGGCCAAGGCGGCGGCGCCAGCGATCGCACTGGCTACCCACAGAGTCAAGAGGAGGGCCGGGAGCTTAGTCATTCGTGAAGACTTCCTGTCTTTCCGAGGCGCGACCACTTCGTGTGGTCATTTTTACCTACCAGCTCAGTTTAGCGTAGTTTTGATTTTGGAAAAGAACATTTTTTCCCACCGGCAAAATCCGCCGCTGGCGATTTTGACACATTCGCTATGTTCATAAATATAACAATAACTTAAAATACAAGGGATCATTATCCGTTTAAAATGGTTCCTTATGAGACTGTTCCTTATCATAGTCCTCCTTCTCCCGAGCTGCGCGCTCTTCGTCGGCGGCGCCGACGCGCCCAAGTCGGCCAAGGAATCGCGCTACGTCGTCCGCTTCTCCAGGTCCGCGTGGGTCGCGAAGGTCGACGCGCGGTCGGACTACGTCTTCGAGAACGCAGACGGCCGGATCCTCCTTTCGAACAGCTTCTGCGACGAGTTCCAGGAGCAGCCGCTCGACCGGTTAGCGACGAAGACGTTTAGCTCGGTCTCGGCCTTCGCGGAGACCGACGGCGCGTTCACCACGTTCCGGAACCGGGAGGCCTACCGCCTCGATGGCACCGGTACAGTCGACGGCGTCCGGGTGAGCTTCCGGCTCCTTAACACCCGGCGGGACAACTGCTACTTCGACTTCCTCGCGATCTCCCCGGCCGGCACGGCCCGCGACGACGCCGCGTTCGACGCCTTCCTCGAATCCGTGGACTTCAAATGATCCAGGCGCGCGTCCGGGAAGACATGCGGATGGTCGGTGAGGTCATGGTCCTGACCCGCGACTGCGTCGTGTGCATGTTCACGAGGCCCTTCTACACGGGCCGCCTCCTCGAGCAGATCCTCAACCTCGGCGTCGGCTCGCTCTCGATCACCGTCGTGATCGGCGTCGTGACGGGCCTCGTGATGACGCTCCAGTTCGGCTACGGCCTCGCGAAGTTCGGCGGAACGCTTTACGTCCCGGCGATCGTCTCGCTCTCGCTCGTCCGTGAGCTCGCGCCGATCTTCACGTCCCTCCTCATCGCTGGCCGGATCGGATCCGGGATCAGCGCCGAGATCGGCGCCATGAACGTCACCCAGCAGATCGACGCGATCCGCGCCCTCGGGACGAACCCGCTCCGGGTCCTCGTCGTTCCGCGGGTCCTCGCGGCCGTCCTGTCGCTCCCGCTCCTAACGACGCTCTCGGCGTTCATGGGGATTATCGGAGGCCTCGCGATCGCGGCCTGGGAGCTCAACATGCCCCCGGGGTTCTACGTCAACAAGGTCCTCTACACGATCAAGCTTTACGACGTCTTCGGGGCCATGGCGAAGACCGCCTTCTTCGGCTTCGTCATCGCCATCCTCGCCTGCTACCGGGGCTTCAAGACGAGCGAGGGAACCCAGGGCGTCGGATCGGCCGCGAAGTGGGTCGTAGTCCGGACGTCGATCGTGATCCTCATCTCCGACTTCTTCCTTAGCAAAATCCTCATCCTCCTCTTCGACTAGCCTATGACTAACATCCTCGAGGTCCTCGACATTCACAAGAGCTTCGACGATAAGGCGGTCCACCGCGGGGTCACGTTCTCCGTCGGCGTCGGTGAGACCGTGGGCCTTCTCGGGCCCTCGGGGACCGGGAAGTCGGTGCTCCTCCGGTCGCTCATCGGTCTCGAGCAGATCGACGGCGGCGAGATCTACTTTCACCAGCGGCGGATCGACACGTTGACCGAGGCCCAGCTCTACCCGGTCCGCACGAAGATCTCCTACGCGTTCCAGACCGGCGCCCTCTTCGACTCGCTCTCGGTCTTCGAAAACATCGCGTATCCGCTCTTCGAGCACACGCGCCTCTCGGAGCCAGAGGTCGAGGCCCGGGTCCGGGAGATCCTCCGCGAGGTGAACATGGAGGCGGCGGTGGAGCTCATGCCCTCGGACCTCTCCGGGGGGATGCAGAAGAGCGTGGGCCTCGCGCGCTCGATGGTCCTCAACCCGGAGATCCTCCTCTACGACGAACCCACCGCGGGACTCGATCCGGTGAACGTCGAGATGGTGATCGAGGTCATGGATCGGTTCAAGCGGAAGGGCGTCTCCGGCATCTTCGTCACGCACGACATCCCGGCGGCGAAGCGCATCTGCGACCGGATCCTGATCCTCCGCGAGGGCCGCATCGGCTTCTCGGGAACCGTCGCCGAGTTCGAGGCGAGCCCCGACCCGTTCGTAAAATCGTTCTTAACCAACCAGTAGGATGGCGTATGAGATTTAGAAAAAAAGACAAGACCAATCTTATCAAAGTCGGGATCTTCGTCACCGCCCTCACCGCGGTCCTCATGGTCATGATCGTGAGCATCGGGAAGGAGAGCTCGCTCTTCGAGCCGAAGGTCAAGATCCGGGCGCGGGTGCCGAACGTATCGAACCTCAAGGCCGGCTCCTACGTCGAGCTCAAGGGGATCCGGATCGGGAGCGTCTCGGACATCCGGATCGCCACCGAGGACGTGGTCGAGCTGGAGCTGACGATCCTCGAGAGCGAGCTCAAGTGGATCAAGGCCGACTCCCGCGTTTCGATCTCCACCGCGGGCCTCGTCGGCGACAAGTACGTTGAAGTCTACAAGGGCTCCCGGGAGGCGGCGAATTTCGACCCGAGCGCGGACGTCCTTACCGCCGAGGATTCGATCGAGCTAAAGCAGATCATGAACAAGGGCGATTCGATCGCGACGGTCACCGAGCGGATCCTCCTGAAGCTCGACGCCGTCCTGACCCGGCTCGACGACGGTAACCAGCTCGTCTCGACGGTCGCCTCCCTGAACCGGACCGCGGAGAACCTCGAGTCCGTGAGCGACGAGCTCCGGAAGGCGAAGCTCGGGGCGATGGCGAAGGACGTGAGCGCCGGCATGGGGAACCTTTCCAAGGCCTCGGGGACGCTCGACCGCGTCCTCTCGCGGATCGAATCGGGGCCCGGCACGGCGAACGCGCTGATCTACGACGACGCCGTCCACGACGACCTCCGCGCGGTCCTCGGCGGCGCCCAGCGGAACAAGGTCATCAAGTACTTCATCCGGGAGTCGATCAAGAAGTCCGAAGAAAAACGCCCGCGCGTTGACTAGAGGTTCAGAACCTTCAGCCCGAGGACCGCGAGCGAGAGCATCAGAAAGCTCAGCCACAAGATCGAATTCATGCGTAGGTCTCCGTGAGGACTTCAGGCTAGGAGAATTTTCCGGCACCGTCAAAGGTGCATTTTGACCTCGCCGCGCGGGCGGGTCTTACAGCGCCGGTAGCGGGAGCTTCGGGTCGAGGTTCTTCTCCCGGAGAAACGCCTCGTCGAAGAGCTTCGAGGCGTAGCGCGTGGCCGAGTCGCAGAGGACGGTGACGATCACCTTCCCGGAGCCGCGGTGGGCCGCGGCGTAGGCGTAGGCGCCGAAGGCGTTGAGGGCCGAGGAGGTTCCGACGAGGAGGCCGTCCGCGCGGGCCAGGTGAAAGACCATGCTGAGCATCTCCTGGTCGGCGACGGTGCGGGAGCCGTCGACCACCGCGACCCGAAAGTTCTCCGTGAGCCGCATGATCCCGATCCCCTCGGTGATCGACGAACCGCTCGCCTTGAGTTCGCCGGTCGTGACGAAGCTATGAAGGCCCGACCCCACGGGATCGACGAGGCCCACGTGGACCGCGGGCCTCTTCTCCTTCAGGAAGCGGGAAACGCCGCCGATCGTCCCGCCGGTGCCGGCGGCGCAGAGGAACGCATCTACTCTCCCCGCCGTCGCTTCCCAGATCTCGGGCCCGGTGGTCCGGTAGTGGGTCAGGTGGTTCGCCGGATTTTCAAACTGGTTCACCCAGAAGGCCCCGCGCTCCTCGGCGATCCGCCGGGCGGTGTGATAGAAGTGGCCGGGGTTCGCGAAGGGACACGGCGGAACGGTGACGAGCTCGACGCCGAGGGCCCGCAGCGTCTGGTACTTTTCGGCGGACTGGTTGTCGGGCATGACAATCACGCAGCGGATGTCGCGGCGGGCGGCGTAGACAGCGAGGCCGATCCCCGTGTTCCCGGCCGTGCCCTCCACGAGGACGCCGCCCGGCCTCAGCTCCCCGCTCGCGAGCGCGGCGTCGATCATTCCCTCCGCCGCCCGGTCCTTCACGCTTCCCCCGAGGTGGAGGAACTCGGCCTTGCCGTAGATCTCGCAGCCTGTGAGGCGGCTCAGGGACTCGATCTTCAGGAGCGGGGTCTTCTGGAGCATGGGACCATCCTTGGTAAA
>JBILTI010000226.1:0-4326 GCA_044371595.1 Bacteriovoracaceae bacterium | reverse complement strand
GAATGCTCGGGGTCTTCCGGAAGCCGTAGAGGATCACCCGGCCCTCGGAGTTCCGGGCCGCGCGGCCGATCGTCTGGATCAGCGAGCGCGTGGACCGGAGGAAGCCCTCCTTGTCCGCGTCGAGGATCCCGACGAGCGCCACCTCCGGAATGTCGAGGCCCTCGCGGAGGAGGTTGATGCCGACGAGGATGTCGAATTCCCCGAGCCGGAGGTCGCGGAGGATCTCCATGCGTTCGAGCGTGTCGATGTCCGAGTGAAGGTACCGGATCCGCATCCCCACGCCCTTGTAGAACGCCGTGAGCTCTTCGGCGAGGCGCTTCGTGAGCGTCGTGACGAGGACCCGGTGGCCGTTCGCGATCGCCCGCTTCGCCTCGAGGAGCATGTCGTCGACCTGGTTCTTCGCGTCGCGGAACTCGATCACTGGATCGAGGAGGCCCGTAGGCCGGATGATCTGCTCGGCGTACTCGCCGGCGGACTTCTCGAGCTCGTAGTCGGCCGGGGTCGCCGAGACGAAGAGGACCTGGTCGAGCTTCGTCTCGAACTCCGGGAAGTTCAGGGGCCGGTTGTCGAGGGCGCTCGGGAGGCGGAAGCCATAGTCGACGAGGGTCAGCTTCCGGGCCCGGTCGCCCTTGTACATCCCGCCGACCTGCGGGACCGTGACGTGGCTCTCGTCGATGATGATGAGGAAGTCCTTCTTGAAGTAGTCGAGGAGCGTGAACGGCGGGTCCCCGGCCCTGTTCCCGGCGAGGTGCCGCGAGTAGTTCTCGATCCCCGGGCAGAAGCCCATCTCCTCCATCATCTCGAGGTCGAGGAGCGTGCGCTGCGAGAGCCGCTGGTGCTCAACGAGCTTCCCCTGCCCCTGGAGCTCCTGGAGCCGCTCGCGGAGCTCGACCTTGATGTCTGCGATCGCCGTCTTCATGCGGTCGCGGCCGACGACGTAGTGGCTCTTCGGGTAGATGTCGACCTTGTTCAGGGCCTGGAGGACCTTCCCGCGGAGCGGGTCGACGACGAAGATCCCGTCGACGACGTCGTCGAAGAACTCGATCCGGAGGATCTGCGAATCCTCGTAAGCCGGGAAGACCTCGACGATGTCGCCGCGGACCCGGAACGTGCCGCGGTGGAAGTCGACGTCGTTCCGCTGGTACTGGTTCTCGACGAGCTTCCGGAGGAGCTCGTCGCGCTCGATCTTGTCCTGGGTGAGGAGCGTGATCCGCTGGCTGAAGTACTCGTCCGGGGAGCCGATGCCGTAGATGCAGCTCACGGAGGCGACGACGATCACGTCGTCGCGGGCGAAGAGCGAGCGCGTCGTCGAGTGCCGCAGCTTCTCGATCTCGTCGTTGATCGCCGAGTCCTTCTCGATGTAGGTGTCCGAGCCCGGAACGTAGGCCTCGGGCTGGTAGTAGTCGTAGTAGGAGACGAAGTACTCGACGGCGTTGTTCGGGAAGAACTCCTTGAACTCGGCGAAGAGCTGGGCCGCGAGGGTCTTGTTGGGCGCGAGGATCAGCGTCTTCTTCCCGAGGTTCTTGATGACGTTCGCCATCGCGAAGGTCTTGCCGGAGCCGGTGACGCCGAGGAGCGTCTGAAACGTGCGCCCAGTGCGGAAATTCTCCGTGATCTGGGCGATCGCTTGCGGCTGATCCCCGGTGGGTTTAAACGCGGACTCGAGGTGGAACTTCGCTGTCATTTTTTTTACTCTTGTCGAGGTCGTCTCAACTCTGATATTCATTAAAAAATTACACGTCCAGGACTGTATGCATGGGTATGATGCCTCCCCGCATCAAAGCATTTTTTCACGCCGATCAACCATCAGTCTATCCTATTCTCGTTAACCTAACTTCGACAACTTCAAGCGCCCCTCAGGAGGAGAATGATCCGACATTTTCTATCGCTATCTAGTTTTTCCACCCGCGACCTCCAGGCCCTCGTCGACCGGGCCCATTTCTTTTCCCGTCATTCGCAGCAACCCGACAAGATCCATCACCTCCTCGCCCGCAAGATCTTCGCCAACGTCTTCTACGAACCGAGTACGCGCACGCGCTGTTCCTTCGAGATCGCGGCGAAGCGCCTTGGCGCGGACGTGGTGAACTTCGTCCCCGAGAACTCCTCCGTGAAGAAGGGCGAAACGGTCCACGACACGCTGAAGACCCTCGAGAGCCTCGGCGTCGACGGCATCGTCTTCCGGCACGCCGACGATCACGTCCTCGAGCAGGTCAAGGAGCGCTTCCGGCTTCCGCTGCTGAACGCCGGCGCCGGAAAGAACGAGCATCCGTCGCAGGGGCTCCTCGACCTCCTGACGCTGCACCAGGAGTTCGGCCGGCTCGCGGGCCTCCGGGTCGCCGTCTGCGGCGACGTCCGGCATTCCCGAGTCGCCGGCTCGCTGATCGTGGCGGCGGAGAAGTTCGGGATGGAGATCTACCTATGTGGTCCGGAGGCTCTCCTTCCGGAACCGAAAAGCGCGGTCGTCAGGAACGCCGCCTTTGACGATGTCCTCCCCGTAGTAGATGCTGTGATGATGCTTCGAATCCAGCTCGAACGGCACCAGGGTGTCGACCTCGACGCCCTGGCGTACCACCACCAGTTCGGCCTCACAGCCGCGCGGGCCGCGCGGCTGCGCCCGGAGGCGGTGATCCTGCACCCGGGGCCCTTCAATCGGGGGGTAGAGCTGGCCGACGAGGTCGTTGAGCATCCGCGGTCGCGGATCTTTAAACAAATGAGCAACGGCGTCTTCGCGAGGATGGCGATCCTCGAGTGGGCCATGAGCGGGAGAACCGAATGAAGAAGATAAAACTCGTCCTCGAGACCGGCGACGAATACGTCGGCGAATCGATCGGCGTCGACCTCGAACACGTCTACTCCCTCGGCGAACTGGTCTTCAACACCAGCATGACCGGCTACCAGGAAATCCTCTCGGATCCGTCGTACTGCGACCAGATTGTGGTCATGACCTACCCGCTGATCGGAAACTACGGCGTCAACAAAGACGACTTCGAGTCCCTGACGCCGGCGCTCAAGGGGTTCGTCGTCCGCGAGTGCGCGACCGCGGGCTCCAACTGGCGGAACGAATATTCGCTCCGCGAGCTTCTGACGCGCTTCAAGATCCCGGGGATTGCCGGCGTCGACACGCGGAAGCTCACGAAGAAGATCCGCGACCGCGGCGTCATGAAGGCGGTGCTCGTGCCCGAAGGGTACCCGGTCCGCCACCTCCCGGAGGTATTCGCCCGGCCCTCCGACACGGACCAGATCGCCCGCGTCTCGACGAAGAACCCGATCCACTTCCCGGGAGAAGGAAAGCGGATCATCCTCATCGACTTCGGCTACAAGAAGAACATCCTCCGCTCGCTCCTCCGGCGCAACTGCGACGTCGTGGTGGTGCCATGGAATGCCCCGGTCGAGCTCATCGAGAGCTACCGGCCCGACGGCGTCGTCATGTCCAACGGCCCGGGGAACCCGAAGGACGTACCGGAGGTCCTCCCGGTGATCCGGCACCTCCAGGCCCGCTACCCGATGTTCTCGATCTGCATGGGGCACCAGCTCTTCGCCCTCGCCAACGGCGCGGACACGGAGAAGCTAAAGTTCGGCCACCGCGGCGGAAACCATCCCGTGAAGGACCTCCGGAAGGGCCGCGTCTTCATGAGTTCGCAGAACCACGGCTACGCGGTCACGACGGAGTCAGTGGCGAAAAGCGAGCTCGAGGTCACGCAGATCAACATCAACGACGACACCGTCGAGGGACTCCGCCACCGCACGCTGCCGGCCTTCTCGGTCCAGTATCACCCCGAGGCTTGCCCCGGGCCCGAAGACACGGCCTGGCTCTTTGACGACTTCCTCAAGACCATAAGGAATTAAGATGCCCGCACACCCGCACCTCAAGAAAGTCCTCGTCATCGGCTCAGGCCCGATCGTGATCGGCCAGGCCGCGGAGTTCGACTACTCCGGAACCCAGGCCGTGAAGTCGCTCATCGAAGAGGGCATCGAGGTCGTCCTCGTGAACTCGAACCCGGCGACGATCATGACAGACAGGGAGACCGCCCACAAGGTCTACATCGAGCCCCTCACGAAGGAGTTCCTCCTCAAGATCATTCATAAAGAGAAGCCCGACGGCCTTCTCCCGACCCTCGGGGGACAGACGGCGCTGAACCTCGCCGTGAAGCTCGAGGAGGAGGGGCACCTGAAGCGCCTCGGCGTCCAGCTCCTCGGCTGCCGCGTCGACACGATCCAGAAGGCCGAGGACCGGAAGCTCTTCAAGGAGCTCATGCAGGAGATCGGCGAGCCGGTCCCGGCGAGCCGGATCGTCACCACCGTCGACGAGGCCCTCGAGTTCGCGGC
>JBILTI010000006.1:0-14796 GCA_044371595.1 Bacteriovoracaceae bacterium | reverse complement strand
GGCGAGGAGGAGCATCGACGAGAGCATCGGCTGCGTGACCGTGAAGTGGAAGTTCTCCCGAAGCAGGGCCTGGTAGAAGTGTGGCTGGTGGCGCTTGTTCTCGAGGAGGAACTTCCCGAGGTTCTGGGTGCTCTGGAACTGGAGCATCAGGAGCTCGTCGTTGTGCGGGTTCTGGTAGAGGCCTCCGAGGTTGAGCGAGATGAGCTTTAGGTCCTTGGTGCCGTTCGCGAGCGGGTCGCCGACGGAGAGCGAGCGCGTGATCTTGACCAGGGCGGCCTCGAGGTTCTTTTTGATCTCCCGGACGTCCTCGGGGTACACGTAGACCTCGCGGTAGCTGTTCTTGATCAGGGCCGTGACCTGGTCCTTCGTCGGGACCGCCCCCTCGTTGATCACCGGGTAGAAGACGCCGCTCTTGTAGATGTAGACCGGGTTCCGGAGCCGCCGAGCGAGGTAGAGCTCGCCGACGAGAATCGGCCTCAGCTTCAGCGAAAGCCGATGCTGATCGACATACGACATTGAACTTTGTGCAAGCGCCATCCCTGTACCTCGAGGAGTATTATACCTCGATCGGCGGCGGACGGAAAAAAACTTAGAGGGCCTCGATGTGCTGCCGGAGGTAGGCCACGAACGAGTGGCCGTTCGCCTCGAGCATCTTCGGGAACATCGAGATCGACGTCGAGCCAGGGAACGTGTTGATCTCGTTCAGGTAGACGGTCCCGTCCTCGAGGAAGAAGTCGATCCGCGAGAGATGGCGGATCTTGAGGCCCCGGTAAAGCTTAGCCGCGTACTCGGTTATCGTCCGCACCTGCTCCGACGTCACGTCGGGGGCGCGGACGAAGGTCTTCGATTCGCTGGCCGCGGAGTACTTCTCTTCGTAGGTGTAAAACGTCGACGCCGGGGTGACGATTTCACCCGGGTAGGAGATCTGGAGCTCGCCGTCGAACTCGTAGGCCGAGACCTCGAGCTCCCGGGGCCTCATGCGCTTTTCGACGAGGACGAACGGGGAGAGGGCGAACGCGTCGGCGACGGCCTTCCGCACGTCGCCGACGGCCGGGACCATGTAGCAGCCGACCGACGACCCCTGGTTCGAGGCCTTCACTACGACCTCACCGTGGCGCCCCTGGAACTCGAGTACCCGGGCCAGGTTCTCGGGGCCCTGGTCGGCGACGAAGACGTAGGGAGTGTTCGCGACGCCGAGGGCCGTGGCCCAGAGCTTCGTCGTGATTTTGTTGAAGCACATCTTCGAGGTTTCCGAGTTGCACCCGAAGTACGGGAGGCCGATCATCTCGAAGTACGACTGGAGGTCGCCGGTCTCGCCGGGGTACCCGTGGATGCACGGAATGGCCACGTCGATCCGCGTGCCCGGGTCGCCGTCCTGTTCGAAGGCTCGGAGGAAGCGCTTCCCGTCGAGGAGGTACTTCTTGCCCGCGCGGTCGACCCACTGGCCCTGCTTGTCGATCTCGATGAGGATCGTCCGTAGGCCCGGGATCTCGGCGAGGCAGTTCTCGTAGTACTTCACCGAGCGCAGGGAGATCTCGTGTTCGGTGCTTCCGCCCCCGCACAGCAGGAGGACATTCTTCGATGGCATGCTTAACCTCTGAGCGGCGCCGGCACCTTCTCGCGGTCCAGCGCTTCGAAATGATTCACTAAAGCTGATTGTGCCATAGTTTCAGATTTTTGCTCGCCATATTTCCGGACCGCGACCGCCTTTTCCTCGATCTCTTTGTCCCCGAGAACCAGCATGAATGGGATCTTCCCCGTCTGGGCCTGGCGGGTTTTGAACCCCATCGACTCGTTCCGGTCGTCGACCCGGACCCGGAAGCCCTTCGCCCGGAGCTCGCGCGCGAAGGCCGATGCGGCCTCGAGATGGAGCTCGTTCTTCACCGGGATGATCACGGCCTGCTCCGGCGAGAGCCAGAACGGGAAGGCGCCGCCGACGTGCTCGAGGTAGACCCCGATGAAGCGTTCGAGGGAGCCCAGGAGCGCCCGGTGGATGACCACGGGCCGCTCGAGCTCGCCCTTGTCGTTGGTGAACTTCAGATCGAACCGGTCGGGGAGCTGGAAGTCGAGCTGGATCGTGCCCAGCTGGTGGTAGCGGCCGATCGCGTCCGCGACCTGGATGTCGATCTTCGGTCCGTAGAAGGCGCCGTCGCCCTCGTTAATGAAGTATTCCCGGCCCGAGGCGTCGAGCGCAGCCTTGAGCGCGGCCTCGGCCTGGTCCCAGGCCTCGTCGGAACCGACGCGCATCTCGGGCCGCGTCGAGAAGCCGATCTTGATCTTCTTGAAGCCGAAGTGTTCGTAGCCGATGAAGAACATGTCCATGAGGGTCTTGATCTCTTCTTGTATGCCGTCGGTTGCGATGAAGATGTGCGCGTCGTCCTGGCAGAACGTCCGGACCCGAGTTAGGCCCGCGACGACGCCGGACTTCTCGTAGCGGTGGAGGCGGCCGAAGTCGGCGAACCGGAGCGGGAGATCGCGGTACGAGTAGCGGTGGTGCGCGAACATCAGCATGTGGCACGGGCAGTTCATCGGCTTCAGCGCGAACTCGCGCTCGTCGATGTTCGTGAAGTACATGTTCTCCTTGTACTTCTCGTAGTGGCCCGAGGTGTGCCAGAGGTCGACGTCGAGGACCTGCGGCGTGATGACTTCCTGGTAGTCGTAGGTTTTATAGATCCGCCGCATGAAATCGACGAGGCCGTTGTAGACCATCGCGCCCTTCGGCATGAAGAACGGCGACGCCGGCGCCACCGGGTCGAAGATGAAGAGCTCGAGCTCCTTCCCGAGCTTCCGGTGGTCGCGCTTTCTGGCCTCCTCGAGCATCGAGAGGTGCTCGCGGAGCTCCTCCTTGCTCCAGAAGCAGGCGGCGTAGATGCGCTGGAGCATGGGCCGCGCCTGGTCCCCGCGCCAGTAGGCGCCGGCCGTGTGGAGGAGCTTGAAGAACGGCGTGAGCTCGCGGGTCGTCTCGACGTGCGGCCCCGTGCAGAGGTCGAAGAACGCGTCGCCCTGGGTGTAGTAGGATATGACCTCGCCCTCGGGGATGTCGCGGATCAGCTCGCACTTCAGCGTCTGGCCCCGCTGGGCGAAGAGCTCCATGGCCTCGGCCCGGGAGACCTCGTGGCGGACCACCGGGGAGCCGCGCTTGATGATCTCCTTCATCTTTTCCTCGATCGTCTTCAGGTCCTCCTCCGTGAGCTTCTTTGCCATGTCGATGTCGTAGTAGAACCCGTGCTCGATGGTCGGGCCGATCCCGAGCTGGACCTTATCGTTGGGGTAGAGTTCCATGATCGCCTGGGCCATGAGGTGGGCGGTGGAGTGCCTTAAAGTGTCTAGATCGTACTTAGCCATGGAATTGTCCTCTTTCGCGGCAAGGTTTTGCGGATGGGTAATAGCTCTTCAACATTACCAATCAAACCTCGTTCAATCAATGAGTTAGAGCCCTCTGGAGGGCGATTTCCTCTCGCTGTAAGAAATTCGCCGAATGAGATCTTACATCGGGGTGTTGGGGGCGGTGACAATCGGCCACCGTAAAGGCGAGTCTTACACGGCACAAGTGGTTAAAATATCTTCATAAAATGCCTTTTGGACGCCCGATCCTACACTCTTCTTGCTTTTTTGTCAGGGATAGGGTTTAACCTCTGGGCCGTTGAATTGTAAGATCAGGCTTTTCTTACATCATCTTTAGGAGGCCCGCATGGAAACCATCCAATCTCCGTCAATCGAAACGTTGATGACAAGAGCAGTGGTTGACCTTAAAAAGGACGATAAGTTTCTCTCCCACCTTCCGATCGATTCGTCGCGGATCGAGGGCCAGGGGCACTATCGGCTGGCGAAGATCTTCTATGACAAGGCCGACTTCGAGAAGGCCGAGGAGCACTTCCTCGAGGCGCTGAAGCGAACCGAGCTTCCGCAGGACGCCTTCGCCATGTTCAAGATCTACGGCTTCCTGATCCGGATCTACTCCGAGAGCTTGAACGAGCGCGAGGCCAACAAGTACATCGTCCTCTCCTCCGAGCTCCTGGATCAGACCGTCGGTATCCTCCCCTCGCTCACGGGCGAGTACTTCTACAACGCCGCCGTCGTGAACACCTACCGCGGCGAGTTCGGCGACGCCCAGAAGAACTTCAACCAGGCGTACCGAAAGGCGCAGACCGAGAACGAGCCCGAGCTCATGGCGAAGTCGCTCTACGCGATGGCCACGAACGCCTACCAGATGAAGAACTTCCAGGAGACGATCGTCTACCTCAACCAGCTGAACGAACTCCTGAACATCCTGAAGAAGGGCTACCTCAAGGGGTCGATGCACCTCCTCTGGGGCAACGCGCTCAGGGAGCTCGGCGAGTACGCGAACTCGCTAGGTCAGTACGACCTCGCGATAAAGCTCCTCCACTCGAAGCGCTGCTGGAACATGCACAACTACGTCCTCCTGAACAAGGGGATTTCGCTCAAGAAGATGGGCGAGTTTTCCAAGGCCCTCCTGCTCTTCGGCCTCGCGCAGAACTCCCTCGACGACGAGTACTACAAGCGCCTCCAGCAGCTGATCCTCATGGAGGTCGAGGACGTCAACGACTCCTCGGTCGACCTCTATCTTGACCGCCACAACCGGGTGATCCACGAGAAGGCCCTCGGGGTAATCGACTTCAAGCACCGGTTCGTTCTCCTCGAGATCCTTTTCCTGTTGGCGCAGACGCCGGGAACTTACTATAATAAGGAAGACCTCGCGAAGATGATCTGGAAGGACGAGTACAACCCGCTGATCCACGACAAGCTGATCTACACCTCAATCAGCCGGCTCCGGAAGCTCATCGAGCCTAAGGGGATCAAGCGGCAGTACATCCTCCGCGGGAAAGACGGCTACACGTTCAACCCCCGCGTGAACGCCCGCTTCCATAAAGAGAACGAAGTTGTTAAACAAAAGAACATTGCGAACATCGAAATTAGCTCTCCCGTTTAGTCTCCTCGTCGGAGGGGCCCTCGCGGCCAACGTCGTCTCCTCCGACCGCTTCCTGATCAAAATCCTCGATCGCACCGTCTCGGTTAAGGACCTCATCTACCAGCATCGAAACCTCGAAGCCCTCTACTGCGTCTACGAGGACTCGTTCGTCGTCCAGTACCTCGGCCCCGGGTTCGTGAAAGAACTCGGCGAGTTCCTCCGGGACTTTCCGACCGGGGACGAGGCCGTCCGGACGTACCTCCACGGTAAAGAGGCCGTGCTCAAGAAGATCCGCTTCTTCTTCAAGGTCCTCCGCTACTCCGAGGACCAGCGCACGGACGTCTCCCCGAAGCTCACGAAGCTGATCCGCGAAAGCGCTCGAGAAAACAAGTGCAGACAGGACATCCTCTACAAGGACTCGCTCAAGACGAACTTCATCACCCTCCTCGAGACCGAGCTCTACCTCCGCGCCCGCTACGGGAACCAGCTCAAGGTGGACCAGCGCTTCGAGTCCGTGAGGCCCTCGATCGAGCTCTTCGTCGAATCCCTCGACAAGCAGTTTTCCCATGAGTATTACTGGTAGGCTCGGCGGCCCGGAGGCGGTCTCGGCGGAGATCATCGCCCTCGACCGAGAGCACTTTTCGCGACCCTGGACTGCGGACGAGTGGAGTTCCCTGTCGTCGCAGCGCTCCCTACTTTTTACTTGGCTCAGGGGCGCATCCGAAACGCTTGGGTTTGCGCTCTTTGGGTATGCCGACGGTGATGACTTGGTGCATTTATATAAAATCCTCCTCCGGCCCGATTGCCGCGGCACCGGCGAGTCGGAGGCGTTTTGGTCGTCCATTGAAGCGGAGCTCCTGCGGCACGGGTTCGCGAGCGTTTACCTCGAGGTCGAAAGCAATAATTCCAGGGCGATCCGCTTCTACGAGCGCGAGGGGTTCCGTCTTCTGCGGCGGAACCGGTCTTACTACTCGGATGGGCAAGATGCGTTGATGATGAGTTTAACGCTTCGGGCTGCAACTCTTTAAAAATTGCACTTTTGAATCAATTTTGTTATTACTAAGCCCTGTCTTAGATTTCGTTATTAGCGGTTAGGGTGGATTTTTCCTCCCTTTTTTTTTATGGGCCTCTGAAATATGGATATTAATCAAGATCGAAGTGGACTTGAAAAAAAGTTCTACATTATGTGCGAACCGGTGGTTCAGGAGGCGGGCTATCGTCTCTACGACCTCGAGTACGTCGCGACTCAGAAGCTCCTCCGGCTTTATATCCAGGACCCGCGCACCGGCTCCGCCCTCATCGACGACTGCGTGAAGGTGGACCACGCGCTCACGGCGCCGTTCGAAACCGAGACGTGGATCCCCGAGGACGTCGTCCTCGAAGTTTCCTCCCCCGGCGTCTACCGGCACCTCGCGAACCTCGAGCACTTCCGGATGAGCGTCGGCGAGACGCTGGCGGTGGTGGTCATGGGCCAGCTCTCCGACGAGCAGGTCGCCGGGGCGCCGAAGGGCATCAAGGGCGAGAAGAAGTTCCGCGGGAAGCTCCTCGCGGTCGGAGACGAGGGCTTCACCATTGCAGTAAAGAATCATCCCCTGACCTTGACGTACAAGCAGGTGAAGAAAGTTAATTTAGATCCCGATTTAAAATCGGTGAAAGAATAAGGAGAGTAATCGTGAACTTTTCAGAGTTAAGCCGAGTCATCGAGCAATTAGGTAAAGACCGGGGCATCAAAAAGGATGTCGTCGTAAGCGCCATCGAGCAAGCTTTCCTTGTTACCGCCAGAAAAAAGTTCGGGATCCAGGGCGAATACGAAGCCCGCTATAACGAAGAAGACGGCGAAGTCGAGATCTTCCAATATAAGAACGTCGTCGACAAGGTCCGCGATTCGATCGTCGAGATCGACTTCGAGTCCGCCAAGAAGCTCGACGAGGGCTGCGAGATCGGCGACCAGCTTGGCCTGAAGATCGAGAACCCGGGGTTCTCCCGCGTCGACATCCAGACCGCCAAGCAGATCATCTTCCAGAAGGTTCGCGACGCGGAACGGGACATTCTGTTCTCCGAGTTTAAGCACCGCGAGGGCGACCTCGTTACGGGCATCGCCCGCCGGTTCGAGAAAGGAAACGTCGTTATCGACCTCGGAAAGTCCGACGCCATTCTTCCTAAGAAGGAAATCATCTTCGGCGAATCATTCAAGCCCGGCGACCGCATCCAGGCCTACCTCTCCGACGTCGTCATGACCAACCGGGGCCCGGAGATCCGCCTCACGAGAACGTCCCCGATGTTCCTCGTTAAGCTCTTCGAGGTCGAGGTTCCGGAGATCGCCGACGGCACCATCGAGGTCAAGGCCGCGGCCCGCGAACCGGGACACCGGGCGAAGATCGCGGTGACCACGAAGGATCGTGACATCGATCCGGTCGGCGCCTGCGTCGGCATGAAGGGCTCTCGCGTCCAGAACATCGTTAACGAACTCCAGGGCGAGAAGATCGACATCGTCCGCTGGAACGAAGACACCGAAACCTTCGCCCGCGCCGCGCTCGCGCCGGCGGAGATCCAGTCCATCACTCTGAACCACGACGAGCACGTCCTCGACGTCATCGTCGAAGACGATCAGCTCTCCCTGGCCATCGGCCGGCGGGGTCAGAACGTTCGGCTCGCGGCGATGCTCACGGGCTGGAAGATCAACATCATCTCGAAGGTCAAGCTCCAGGAACGGATCAAGCTCGCCGTCGAGAACCTGGTCCAGCTCCCGAACGTCTCGGAGGCCACCGCCCAGGTCCTGGTTCAGAAGGGGATCATGTCCATCGTCGACCTCTCGGCCGCGACCCCGGAAGAGATCGCGCGCTACCTCGGGAAGTCCGTCGCCGACGCGAAGCTCATGGTCGAAACGGCCGCGAACGCCCTCGAGGACGAGAACATCAAGTCCGACCTCGACGAGGGCGCGGAGATCATCTCGGCTTCCGCCGTTCCGAACCAGAGCGGCTTTAAGCGGGCCGAGCGCAGCGACGTCGCACGGAAGGGCGACGACATGACGAAGTTCTCCGAAGCCGAGCGCCGGCTCCGGGAAGAGCTCGCCGCCTTTAAGTTGAAGTAAGAGAACTAAGTTATCTGTTGAAGAAGCTATAATCGGAGAAAAGAATGGCAAAAAAAGTTTACGAACTTGCCAATGAAATCGGTGTCGGGGCAATTGATCTGGTGGAGAAGCTCAAGTCTATGGGGTTTAACGTCAGAAACCACATGGCGAGTTTAACTGACGAGGAAGTCGCGAAGGCGAAGTCGGCCTATGAAGCTCCGGAGAAGAAGGCGCCGCCGGTGAAGAAGGCCGTCGTACGGAAGGTCGTCAAGAAGGACGCGCCCGGCGAAGAAGCTTCGGCCCCTCCGACCAAAGAAGAAGTCCCGGAAGTGCCGGTAACGGCGAAGGTGGCGGCTCCGGAGGTCGCGGGAAGCGCGGCCGTCGAGGCGAGCGCCGATGACAAGCCGAAGGTCGTCACCGTGAAGCGGAAGACCAAGGCCCAGAAGGAGGAAGAGGACAAGCGCGCCATCGAGGCGAAGGAAGAGGCCCAGGCCGCTGCAGAAAAAGCCGCCGTCGAGCAGGCCGCTCGCGCCGCCCAGGCCGACCAGCCGCGGCCCGCGTCCGCCTTCAATACAACGCAGAAGGTCCGGGATCCGAACAAAGACTACTACGAAGAAAAGCGCCATACCTTTACTCCGATCTACGTTCCGGAGGATAAGAAGAAGGAAGAGCAGAGACCCGGCGAGAACCGCCTCCAGCCGCGTCGGCCCGACGAACACGTCGAGACCGAAGAGGAAAAGGATAAGAAGCGGATGGGCGACCTCGCAGCCGCGGTTAAGAAGGGCGTCGGCGCCGGAAAGCGCGACCTCACGGTGATCCGCGCGGACGAAGAGCTCAAGTACGCGACGGCGCTCGTTGGCAAAGCAATCTATACTCCAGCAAAGAAGAAAAAAGTGTATACCGGACCGACCCAGAAAACGGTGATCACCGAAGTAAAAGAATCGAAGCGGTTTATCACCATCCACGGCGTCGTGACCGCCGAGGACCTGGCGCAGAAGCTGAGCGTAAAGTTCGACTCGTTCGTGAACCGACTCCTCGAGATCAATCTCCTCGTGCGGCCCGACGACTACATCGGCGTTAAGCTCGCCGGCGAGATCGCCGCCCTCTACAACTACCGCGTCGAAGACGTCGCCTTCAAGGAAGAGGAGGTCCTCGCCAAGAAGGGCGGCGTAGATAAGAGCGCATTCCCGCTCCGGAACCCGATCATTACGATCATGGGTCACGTCGACCACGGGAAGACGTCGCTCCTCGACTACATCCGGAAGGCGAAGGTTGCGAGCGGCGAGGCTGGGGGGATCACCCAGCACATCGGCGCCTACTCCGTGCCGGTTAAGAATACACTCCTCACGTTCCTTGATACGCCGGGTCACGCCGCGTTCGCGGCCATGCGCCAGCGGGGCGCGAACGTCACGGACATCGTCGTCCTCGTCGTCGCCGCCGACGACGGCGTCATGCCGCAGACGGTGGAATCGATCCGCTTCTGTAAGAACGCGGGCGTACCGATCATCGTCGCGGTCAACAAGATCGACAAGCCGGCCGCGAACCCTGATAAGGTGAAGCAGGGGCTCACCGAACATAATCTCCTCCCGGAAGACTGGGGTGGGACAACGCAATATGTCCATGTCTCGGCCCTCACCGGCGCCGGCGTCGACAACCTCCTCGAGTCGATCCAGCTTCAGGCCGAGATCATGGAACTCCGCGAGAACGCGAGGGGTCCCGCGGAGGGCGTCGTGATCGAGTCTAAGATCGAAGTCGGGCGCGGCCCGGTGGCGACGATCCTCGTCCAGAAGGGTACCCTCACGAAGGGCGACGCGATCGTCGTCGGAGAAACCTCCGGCCGTGCGCGGTCGCTGATGGACTTCGCCGGAAAAATGCTCAACGAAGCAGGCCCGTCGACCCCGGTCCAGATCCTGGGCCTCGAGAGCGTTCCGTCGCCGGGTGACATCCTGAACGTCGTGAAGAACGAGCGCGAAGCCACGAAGATCGTCGAGAACCGGATCAACGAACGGAAGGCCCTGGAGAACACCTCCATCGAGGCCAAGAAGGTGTCCCTCGAGGACTTCTTCGCTTCCGCGCAGAATAACTCGGAAGCCGAGCGGAAGGTCCTTAAACTCATCATCCGCTCCGACGTCCAGGGATCCTACGAAGCGATCCGCACGGCCGTCGAGCAGCTCGGCAACACCGAAGTCTCCGTCGAGGTCATCGCCGGCGGCGTCGGCGCGATCACGGATAACGACGTGAACCTCGCGGCCTCGTCTAAGGGCTTCATCCTCGGATTTAACATGCGGCCGGTGACGACGGCGCGCCGGATCGCCGAAGAGAAAGGCGTGGACATCAAGACTTACTCGATCATCTACGAACTCATCAACGACGTGACCCTCGCTCTCGAAGGCATGCTCACGCCGGAGCGGGTCGAGAAGTACATCGGTCGGGCCCAGGTGCGGAACACCTTCTCTATTCCGAAGGTCGGAACGATCGCGGGAACGGCGGTGGTCGACGGCAAGATCGAGCGCGGCTGCAACGTCCGCCTCCTCCGCGACGGCAAGATCATCTACGACGGCAAGCTCTCGTCGCTCAAGCGCTTCAAGGATGACGTCAAGGAAGTTAAGAACGGTTACGAGTGCGGTATGTCTCTCGAGAACTTCAATGATGTTAAGGTCGAGGACTTGATCGAGGCCTACGTCATGGAAGAGAAGAAGCGGACGCTCTCCACCGACGCGACACTATAAGGACTTTACCGTGGCAGGACGTGGGAATAAGTTTTCGAAGCTAAAGTACGAGGAACGGGTCCGCGATGAGATAAACATCGCGCTCCGGCGAGAGTTCGCGGATCCACGGCTCACGAACGTCTCCGTGACGCACGTGGAGCTAACGCAGGACTATTCCCACGCCAAGGTCTACTGGGACACGTTTAACGTGTCGACCCGGGGAGACGCGAAGGCGGCCATCGAGGCCACCGCAGGGCGGATGCGCAAGCTCCTCGCTGATAAGATGGAAGTCCGGCATACGCCGGAGATCCACTACATCTACAACTCTCAGTTTGAGGACTCGATTAAGATCGATCAGCTGTTGAAAGATTCAACGGATGACGCCGAGTAAGAAACAGCCTCTCTTCCCCCCGCTCGTCTTTAACGTCTTTAAGCCCGCCCGGATCACGTCCTACGAGGTGGTCCGGCACTTCAAGCGCCACCTCCCGATGGGCTTCGGTAAGATCGGCCACTTCGGAACCCTCGATCCATTCGCCTCCGGCGTTCTCATGATCGGCATCTGCGGCGCCGCCCGCTTGAACGACCTCATCCATGATTTTCTTCCGAAGACCTACCTCGCCGTCGGAAAGCTCGGCATCGAAACGCCGACCGGGGATTACACCTCACCCGTCGAGCAGCGCGACGAGTCCCTGTACCTGACCCGTGAGATCGCGGGCTTTCCGGCGTCGTTCATCGAAGAAAAACTCCGCGAAAAGTTCCTCGGTGACTACTGGCAGGCCCCGCATAAGTACTCGGCGGCGAAGTTCATGGGCAAGAACCTTCACGAGTGGGCGCGGGAGGGCGTCGAGGTGAAGAAGGAGGCCGTGCTCCGGAAGGTCTATCGGATCGAGGTCGTCCGCTACGCGTTTCCCTATCTCTCCGTGCGCGTGGAAGTGAGCTCCGGCACCTACGTGCGAACCCTCTTCGCAGACATGTGTCACTACCTCGGAACTCTCGGTTCGCTCATCTCCCTGGTGCGGGAGAGCGTTGGCCCCGTGACGACCGCCACCGCGCTCCACATGCGCGACTGGCCCCGGGACAAGGAGCCGAGCTTCGTCCGGCTGGGCCTCCCGGTCCAGGAGGTCCTCCCGTTCCCGAGCTTTCGCCTCGACGAGCGGCAGTCGCTCGCGTTTAAGAACGGCGCCTTCCTGAGGCCCAAGCAGCTGCGGCCCCTTGCCCCGTCGACGCTCAGCGATCGCTATCTTTGGATGGTCGACGAGAACCAGTCTCTCCTGGGCCTCGCGGAAAAGACGTATCCGACGGAAGTTAAGCCAAAGATAAACTTTCATTCCGAGGGCCTAGCTGGGCCCTCAGACGATCGTGACCCGTCGTAACTTTTTCCCAGCACGCCATCGCGAACGCGTCGGCCGTTGAAAATTCCTTCGGGTAGATTTCTTTGTGAACGATAAGCCCGAGGTGGCGACCGGGAACGACCGTTCCCTTCGGCGTCAGGACGCCGCGGGTGCCGTACAGACTCGTCGGGATGACGGGGATGCCTTCGTTATAAGCGAAGACAAGGAGCGTTTTTTTGATCTCCGTGAAGGGCTTCGGGAGCGCGTTCTTCGAGCGGGTGCCTTCGGGATAAACGCCCAGCCCGATCCGGTCCCTGAGGATCCGCTTCTTCGCCTTTTCAAACACCTGCCGACGGGAGTTCGTGCTCGCGCGGGACACCGGTAGCGCTCCGGATATCCACGCCATCCAGCCGAAGATCGGGATGTTGAGAACTTCCTTCTTCATGATCGGCGGGGCCTGGTAAACGGAGACGATCAGCGGGATGTCGATGTAGCTCTGGTGGTTGGCGACGTAGAGGCCGTTACAGGGAACTCCGCGAAACTCCGGGGACCGGTAATCTTCGACGACGTCCACGTGCGCGTGGCACGCGTGGCGCAGGAGGACGGAGCTGAAGAACCCCCAGACCGGGCAGACGATCTTCAGGCGCCGCCGTAGGCCGAAGGGGAGGGCGATCAGACACGCCGGAACGAGGACGAAGAACAGCATGAAAAGCCCGATAAAAACAGCTTTTATTTGGATGAGAATTCGCATGCCGGCATTCTACTTAGAAACGTCCTCATCAGACAACAAAGTGGGTCGATCTTTTTGTTCTAATTTACTGATACTTGGGGTAGTATTTGGGAGAATTAACAGGAATCTATTAGGAGTAAATCGTGTCAACCAGCTTAATCGCCATGGGCGTTGCTATTTTCCTGGTTATCAACCTGGTCATCGGCCTCGCGGCCCTGAGCTTGCTCTTCGGAACCTTCGAGACGCTCTTCGGGAAGCCGAAGCTCACCATCCTCCGGGCAACAAAGAGCGGTAACTTCTTCGCCTTCGGCTTCAAGTGGAACTCCTCGAAGGAGCCCGCGGCGATCGATCAGATCGGGATCCGTCTCTTTAACCCGTTCGGAAATCCGACCCAGGTCGAAGTATCCAAGTCCTTCGATCCGAAGACCACTTCCTTCGCGACCGAAGTCGAGATGGGCCCCGGGTTCATCGAGCTCCTCGGGGCCAAGAACTTCGACGTCGCTCTCGTTCAGGTCGTCGTGAAGTCCTCGAAGGCTGGCGTCGCGTGGCAGTTCGACATGAAGGGACCGAAGTTTCGGAAGCTCGTCTCTGAAGCCCAGCTCTCGGCTGACCAATTCATTAAGCAACATGGCCTCGATTCGGCCAAGGAATCGAAGCCGCCGATCGACATTCCGATCCGCAGCTTCATCGCCGACACGGTCCCCGGCAAGGGCGCGCAGCTCGCGCTTCCGACGAATCCGGCCTTCGCGGCGCAGTTCGCCGGTTCCGCAGCGCCGACGACCACCGGCGGCGCCGGTGGAGCGCAGGCCCCGGTCGCGGAGAACTTCAAGATCGCAAAGGTCTGGATCGAGCCAGGCTGCATCGTCTGTAACGCCTGCGAAGACATCTACAAGGAAGTCTTCGAAGTCAAGGCCGACACCTGTATCATTCGTCCCAACGCTCCCCTTGACGACGGTCTCCGGATTCAGGAAGCCGCCGAGGCGTGCCCGGTTGAAGTCATTAAATTCACCAAGGCGTCGTAGCTCTAAAAGAGAACAAATAAAAAAGGCTCCAAAAAAGAGCCTTTTTTATTTGTGCTTGTCTTAAACTATTTGAGCTTCTCCCAGACGAGATCGCTCGAAAGAAATTTCTTTAAACCCTCTTCGTTTTCCTGCCAGATCTGCTTCAGTGACTCCCGGTGGGTCTTGAGCTCCGGGCATTCGAACGTGAGAACCGGGGAGTTGTATTTTTCGACGGCAAAGGTTCCGAGGGAACCCGGGGTCGGATAGCCGATGTCCGAGGCCATCTCGTAGTGGTTGTACTGATTGAGGAACTCCGCGACTTCCTTGCAGGCCCCGTTGTAATTTAGGATCGGCTTCCAGGTGTGAAAGGACATGATGAACCCCGGCCGATACTTGTCCATGAGTTTAACCATAAACTGGTTCTCGGGCTCGGAGAGGGCCTTTGGCCCCGGATTGTACTTGGGCTCTTTGAAGGTTCCGAGCCAGTCCTTCGTGGGGAGGTTGCGGTTCAGGTCCACGAGGTGCGCGTTGACGCGGGTCTGGTTCTTATATCCGTCAACGTTCAGGATCGGAATCACGATCATCGGAAGGTCCTTCAGCGAATGCTCGTTCTTTAGCCAGGAGAAGAGCTCCTTCAGAACGTAAACGCCCTCGACCTCGTCGCCGTGGACTCCGCCGATCAGGTAGAGATACTTCTGCGCCTTGATGTCGGTCTTGAAGACCGGTATCGGATGGCCCTCGAGCGAGGAACCGCTTTCGAGTTCGGAGAAGATCATACTTATTCCTTGTGCAGATAGACCGCGGATTGTCCGGGCGTTTCTTCGACCTCGACTTCGAGGCTCGTGAACGAAAACCCAAACCGCTGGTGTACTTTCTTTCTTATCTCATCACAGACATACACGGCGATGCGCTCGGCGCTGGTGTTGAGGATGGGGAGGAGGAGGACGTCGGACGCCGGGATTGAAAAGACGGCGTCGTCCGGAGCGACGATGACCAGGTTCTTGTTCTCCGTGTAGATCCGAAGGT
>JBILTI010000225.1:0-4339 GCA_044371595.1 Bacteriovoracaceae bacterium | reverse complement strand
CAAGGGCCTGAAGCAAAGTGTAACGATGGTGAAGGTGATCAAGGTGCTGAAGAAGTCGCAGAAAGATTTTTAAGACGTCGCCGGCGAAGCCGCGTAAGGGTTAGGGTTCCAAGCTGGCCTCAATTGACCAGTGCAACTTTCTGTCTATAGAAAACCTCGTAAGGAGTTTGCTAGTCAAGCACCTTACGAGGCTTCTAATTTAAGAGTCTGTTAAGCCCTCCAGCTCCAGAGCATCGATCTTCGCGTCCCTCTTAACGTACCGCCTGATCGTCCCGATCGTATTCTCCACCGTGCCCCGCTGCTGCGGCCTATGGGGATCGCTCTAGTAGACGTCGTAGCCTTCCTTGTCCTTGAACCTAAATTCCCCGCCGTTGTCGTTCGTGATCGTGTAGACCCGCCTCCCTGTAGTGGAGAGCAGCTCCGCGGTGACCTTTGCGACACCCCGGGCGGAATGAGTTTTAAGCTTCGAGACGATCGTTAAGCGAGACTTCCTTTCGGTAAGGATCAGCAGCATCTTCCGGTCGGCGGCGTACATCGTATCTCGCTCCCAGTCGCCGATTCGTTGTCTTTGCTCGACGACCTTTGGTCTCTGCTTTATGCTTTTCATCCAACCGGGTCTTTCCATCTTCTGCCGGTAGCGGCCGTAACCCCGTCGTCCGAACTAGCGCAGATACTTCCGATACTCCGGATTCCAGCTGACATATCGGTAGACCGTCTCGTGGCCTATGATGCCAAGCTTTTCCCGGCGAACCCTCCCTGCCACTTGCTCCGGACTCCAACCTTCCTTAAGCCCAGTTTGCACAATCCGCTCAAGGTTTCCATGAATTTTGACCTTTCGTTTGCAAAGCGCAAATCGCCCCTTGGCGAGCTCGTTCGCTTCCCGTGGTCTGTAGTAGTTCCAACCGAATTTCGCGGCAGTTCTCGATAGATTGTTGATTTGCTAAGGCCGAGCTTCTTTGCGATTTCAGGCACCGACATTTCAGTTTTCAGATAACAGTCAATCTGGCACTTTACCTCGTAAGACACCCTCACGTACTTTTTTTCAAGTGCAACTCCCCGTTTTTGGTTTGGCGATTAAAAATTAGGACGAGGGTGTCCTTTTTTCAACCGTCGGAGTTGCACTCGCAACGAGAATCCAGCCAACACACTTCTACGTAGGCAGTGCGCAAAAAAGGCTCCTCACGGAGCCTTTTTTGTTTCCCACCCGATTCCCTTGGTTGCGAGCGTTCCCGGCGGCCGGATCTCTGCGATACGCGCTCGGAGCCGATCGGTACAATGGGGGGGAGGGGGGACCAATGAACCTGTCCACGCTGCTCGGATTATTGCTCGTGACCGGCGGCTCCACCACGCTGGGGTCGCTCCCGGTGGTCTTCCACCGATACTTCCGCGAATCCTCCTGGAACTGGTGGGAGAGCTTCGGCGGCGGCGTCATGCTGAGCGCCTCCGTTTTCTCGCTCTTTCTGCCGGCGCTCCGGCTCACGGGCGAAACCCGCGGCAGCTACGCCCCGGTGGGCGTCGCCGTCCTCGCCGGTGCCGTGTTCATCTTCGGCATGGCCTGGGTGATCCGAAAGCTCACGCAGAACGTCCACCACCAGCGGGCGTTCCTCTTCGTTTTCGTCATGGGCCTCCACAACATCCCCGAGGGCCTCGCCGTCGGCGTCGATGTCGCGGCCCTCGGCTGGCGGGGATCGCTCTCGCTCACGATCGCGATCTTCATCCAGAACCTCCCGGAGGGCCTCGCGAGTTCGATGAGCTTCCTTATCTCCGGCTTCTCGGTTAAGAAGGCGCTCCTCGCCAACGGCGCCACCGCGGTGATCGAGACCGTGTCGTCGTTCGCGGGGCTCAGCTTCGTATCGAGCGCGGTGCTCGGGCTTCCGTTTCTCCTCTCGTTCGCCGGCGCGTGCATGATGAGCGTCGTCGCGCGGGAGGCGATTCAAAAGCTCCGGGAAAAGGAGGCGGCAGGATTTTCCTTCGGCGGATTCGCGGTTGGCGTTTCGGTGTGCGCGGTCTTGGATCTGGCTTTGTAAAGTGCCACTTAAACGAATCGGATTATCTGTAAGAATTTGTTGTATTAACGCAATTTTTCTCGAGAAGATTTATCAGGGATTACACTAAATCTAGTTATAAAACCGTCAAAAAAATGTCGGCGACACTAGATGTAGTTTTTTCGCTTTTCAAATGTCAGAGCAACCACTACGCTTATTTCAAGACAGATAATTCTACACCACCACACACATCATGACGAAGGAGCTGGGGTATGAGCATGGAGCCACTACTCAAACAAAGCAACGACCGGTTTGTTCTTTTCCCGATTAAGTATCACGACATCTGGGACATGTACAAAAAAGCGATGGCCTCTTTTTGGACCGCGGAGGAAATCGACCTCTATTCCGACATAAAAGATTGGGATGCGCTCAATGAACAGGAGCGTCATTATATTTCCCACGTTCTGGCGTTCTTCTCCGCGTCAGACGGCATCGTCAATGAAAATCTGGCGCTCCGTTTCTACAACGACGTCCAGATCCCCGAGGCCCGCTCGTTCTACGGCTTCCAGATCGCGATGGAGAACATCCACGCGGAAACCTACGGCCTCCTGATCGACACGTACATCAAGGACCCGAAGCGGAAGGACTACCTCTTCAAGGCGATCGACAACATTCCGTGCATCAAGAAGAAGGCCGACTGGGCGATGAAGTGGATCTACGGCAACGACTCGTTCGCCGAGCGGCTCGTCGCGTTCGCCGCGATCGAGGGGATCTTCTTCTCCGGCTCGTTCTGCTCGATCTTCTGGCTGAAGAAGCGTGGCCTTATGCCGGGCCTCACGTTCTCGAATGAGCTCATCTCCCGGGACGAGGGGCTCCACACGGACTTCGCGTGCCTCCTCTACAAGAACTACATCATCGATAAGCCGTCCGAGGCGCGGATCCGCGACCTCGTGATGGAGGCCGTGGCCTTCGAGTGCGAGTTCATCACCGACGCGCTCCCGGTCTCGCTCATCGGCATGAACGCCGAGCAAATGAAGGAGTACATCCGCTTCGTCGCCGACCGCCTGATGCGCTCACTCGGCTACGGCGACATCTACCACGCCAAGAACCCGTTCGACTGGATGGAACTCATCTCGATGCAGGGGAAGACCAACTTCTTCGAAAAGCGCGTCGCCGAGTACCAGAAGGCCGGCGTCATGAACTCGACCAAGGAACCCGCGGGCGCCCAGTTCGCATTCTCAACCGACATGGATTTCTAAGAGGTAAACACAATGTTCGTAACAACACGCTCAGGTAAAAGAGAACCAGTACAATTCGACAAGATCACCCACCGCATTTCCCAGCTGACCTACGGCCTCGATCCGAAGTACGTCGACGCGATCCAGGTCGCGAAGCGGACGATCAACGGCCTCTTCGACGGCATCACAACCGAGGAGCTCGATAACCTCTCGGCCGAGGTCTCCGCCTACATGACCTCGGTGCACCCGGACTACGCCCGGCTCGCTGGCCGGATCGCCGTCGCGAACCTTCACCGCCAGACGAGCGACTCGTTCATGGAGACGTTCGAGGCGCTCTACGGCTACCGGAGCGAGTACACCGGCGAGCACCAGCCGCTGATCTCCGAGGAGATCTTCGGCTTCGCGACCCAGCACAAGGACCGGATCATGAAGGAGATCGCGTACTCGCGCGACTTCGAGTTCGACTACTTCGGCTTCAAGACCCTCGAGAAGTCCTACCTCCTCCGGATCAACGGAAAGATCGTCGAGCGGCCCCAGCACATGTTCATGCGCGTCGCCCTCGGCGTCCAGATCGGAAACATCGAAGAGGCGATCCGCACCTACCATCTGATCTCCGACGGCTGGTTCACCCACGCCTCGCCGACGCTCTTCAACGCCGGCACGAACAAGGCCCAGATGTCCTCGTGCTTCCTCCTGAGCATGAAGGACGACTCGATCGAGGGCATCTACGAGACGCTCAAGCAGTGCGCGCTCATCTCCCAGTCGGCCGGGGGGATCGGTCTCTCGATCCACAACATCCGCGCGAAGGGATCATTCATCCGCGGCACCAACGGCACCTCCAACGGCATCGTCCCGATGCTCCGGGTCTTCAACGACACGGCCCGCTACGTCGACCAGGGCGGCGGCAAGCGCAAGGGCGCCTTCGCCATCTACCTCGAGCCGTGGCACGCGGACATCGAGGACTTCCTCGACCTCAAGAAGAACCACGGTAAGGACGAACTCCGCGCCAGGGACCTCTTCTACGCCCTCTGGGTCAACGACCTCTTCATGAAGCGCGTCGAGACCGACGGGACCTGGACGCTCATGTGCCCGAACAAGTCGCCGGGCCTCTCTGAC
>JBILTI010000299.1:0-3694 GCA_044371595.1 Bacteriovoracaceae bacterium | reverse complement strand
TAACGGTGCTCGAGACGCCGATGCTCCGGTTCCGGAGCTACGAGGCGCCGGTGGTGCAGCACCTCCGGAAGGGCGACGTGATCACGCTCCACCCGTCGGTCGCGAACGACCCGGAGATGAACAAGTACGCGCCGGCGCCGGAGAAGCTCGCGAAGGTCCGGGACGCGCTCCGGGCGACGCCCGAATACACCGAGGACAAGCTCTTCCGCGGCGAAGAAGACAACACGTTCTACGCCGACGATGAGTTCATCCCCGTCGTCGACCGGCTCGGGAACCGGGCCTACGTCATCTCCCGCCACCTCTACATCTACTTCAACGACGCGCGGGAGCTCGATCAGACGATCGCCACGCCGGATCCCACGGACTACCGGCTCGAGGAGCCGCTGCCTCGGAACTATCCGCTCAAGTCGATCACCGGGATCCGGGGCCAGTTCCTGCTGGGGATCACCCAGCCCTACTACGAGAGCTACAACTACCGCGACGGCTTCCGGACGAAGGGGTATTCGAGCCCCGTCGACCTGAGCTACACGCTCCTCCGCCTGGCCCCGGGCCGCTACAACGAGAAGCTCTTCGTCGGCGGGACCCTCGCGTTCCGGCACTACCAGAACTCCTACACCTTCCTCGACCGGCGCCTGTCCGAGGAGCGAGGCTTCCGCCTCGGCGTCGGGCCGACGATCAGCTACGACGCGTTCAAGGGACCCCGCGACCGGATCAACCTCTCGGGGACGATCGTCGTCAACGTCTTCGACCGGCTCTACGTCCAGCAATCGCTCGACGGCCGGCGCGAGAACCGCGAGTACCTCGCCTACTCCCTCTCCCCGCGGATCGGCCTCCAGTACCACAGGAAGGAGATCCACGACACGCTCGACTTCGTCGTCGGCTCGTTCCTCGAGATGACTCCGCCGGCGACCTACCGGGCGCGGGACCCGGGCCGGGACACCGGCTGGTGGCAACAGATCGGGGACGATAAGTTCACCACGAACACGGCCTTCACTCTCGGCGGTTACCTGGGCCTCCAGTCGGCGTACTGAATCGGTCGGGAATCGAATAAAATTTCTCCGCCCCTCGAAAAAAATGTCTAAAGTTTCTACGGCCCTCGTCGAAACGGTGGGTACGAGACTTACAGGAAGTGAGCTCCCACAGAAACCACGGAGGGTTTATGACGACTTCGAGAACCGCGAAAAACACCAACACCGTCAAGAGCAGCGTCAAGGACGTCCTCTTCCAGAAGATCGGGAACACCTGGTTCATCTTCTCGGAAGTGAACAACGAGGTCGTATACTCGGTTATGCCCCAGGGGATGGATCCGAAGACGACGAAGCTCGAGCTCTTCGAAATCATCGAAGAGCACATGACGAAGGTCGCGGCCAACAAGCGCCGGGCCCCGGAAGCAGCCGCCTAACCGATGGCCGCACCGAAGATCGTCTGGGAGGCTTCCAGGAAGGAAACCTCCCAGCAGGACAAGAAAACGATCGAGGCGCTCCGCGAGCGCCTCAACGAGAAGATCCAGAGCGATCCCCGGCACGCGAAGAAGGCCGCGCTGGTCCTCGAGGGCTGGCTGCGGAAGAAACCTAAGCCTTGAAGCCGTTCACCGTCTCGACCACGTAGTCGACCTCCGCGTCCGTCATGTAAGCGAAGGCCGGGAGGTTGATGATCGACTTCGCGATCCACTCCGCGTGGCCGTGGGAGATCTTCCCGCCGATGTGGGCCGAGGCCCCCGGCTGCGCGCTCATGGCCCCGGGGTAGACGGTGCCGTAGCCGATGTCATTCTTCTTTAGATATTCGATGAAGGCCGGGCGCGTCTCCGGCGTCATGAGGGCGACGGAAAGGTACCCGTTCTCCCAGACGTCGCCGGCCGGAGCGAGGAACTTCAGCGCCGGGTTCGTGATCCGCTCCCGATAGGCGCTGCAGACCTTCCGTCGGCTCTCGAGCCGCGCGTCGAGGTGCTTGAGCGCCTCGACCATGAAGGCCGCTTCGTAGGCGCCGAGCCGCGAGTTCCACCCGATGAGGCCGTGGTCGTAGTGGCCCGTGCGCCCGTGGTTCACGAGGATCCGCGCCGTGTCGGCGATCTTCTGCTCCGCGGAGAAGATGCCGCCGGCGTCGCCGCTCGCCCCGAGGACCTTCGCCGGGTAGAAGCTCGTCGTCGCCACGTGGGCCTTCGCAAGGAGACTCTCCCCGTTGAGCTTAACGCCGATCGCCTGCGCGCAGTCTTCGATCACGAGCACGTTCTTCTCGCGGCAGTAGGTCCGGATCTCGGCGGTCTCCGGGCAGGCCCAGCCGTAGAGGTGGACGAGGAGCAGCGCCTTCGGAGTGAACTTCTCGATCCCCTCTTTCACCGACGCGAGCGTCAGGTGGAGCGTCTCGCGGGACACGTCGATCGTATAGGGAACGGCGCCGACGTTGACGACGGACTCGAAGGTCGCCCAGAATGTCATGTCCGGGAGCAACACCCGGTCGTTCTTCTCGACGCCGGCCGCGCGGAGCGCCACCTGGATCGCGTCGGTTCCGTTTGCGCAGCCGAGGGCGAAGGCCGTCTTCGTGTAGTCGCGGATCGCGGCTTCGAACTGGCCAACGACGGGGCCGCCGACGAAGTGGCCGTTCTTGATGAGCTCGGCGGCCTTGGCAGTAACGGTCTCGTAGAATCCGTTCTCGTAACGGAGGATGTCGATGAATGGTACTTTCATGGTGGTTGTCTCTCTAGGGAAGAAGAATTTTTGACTCGAGTTTACTGAAAACCACGCCCGTCGTCGAGGAAAAGGCCGACCGACGACGCGAAGCCAACAAAAAGAAATAAATAATGTTAGCCGCCGGCCAACGTGCCCGAGTGATCCGCTCGGACACTGCAGATTTTCCCGCCGGTTACGCGCGGATCGAGGCCGGCCGAAGATTACGGAAAAATATTCCTCATCTTTCTAAGCATCGCACCGAAACGCTAGGTCAAGAAGGCTTCATCATGGTGATGAGGCTAATAAAAAAATACGAGCACGGTTGCTCAGTGACGAAGCCGAACACTTCGTCATCTAAAACGGAGGTTAGTATGAACTTTACCGGAGGATAGATCTATGGGTTTCAGAATCAACACAAACGTGGCATCACTTCAGGCACAGACGTCGGTGAGCAAGGTGGCGAAGGAATCGCAGGAAAGCTTCGCGAAGCTCTCCTCCGGAACCCGGATCACGAAGGCGGCCGACGACGCGGCGGGGTTAGCGATCTCGGAGAAGTTAAAAGCCGAGATCCGCTCCTCGCAGCAGGCGAACAGGAACGCGAACGATGGTATTTCAATGGTCCAGGTAGCGGAGGGCGGTTTGAACGAAACGTCGAACATCCTGACCCGGATGCGCGAGCTCGCGATCCAGTCGTCTTCCGACACGGTCGGCGACTCGGAGCGCGGCATGGCGAACCTCGAGTACCAGGCGCTAAAGTCGGAAATGGATCGGATCTCTCAGGTGACGGAGTTCAACGGGAAGAAGCTCCTGAACGGCGAAGGCGATAAGTACGAGTTCCAGGTCGGCACCGGCAGCTCCGAGTTCGAGAACCGGATCGGCTTCGAGGCGAACCAGCTCAGCTCGGGCACCGAGTCGCTCGGGATGTCCTCGGTCGACATCGGCTCGAAGGAAGGCGCCCAGGAGTCGCTCTCGGCCGTCGACGGTGCGATCGAAAAGGTTTCGGGTCAGCGCGCGATGCTCGGTTCCCT
>JBILTI010000005.1:0-14845 GCA_044371595.1 Bacteriovoracaceae bacterium | reverse complement strand
CCTGGTGCACGACGAAGGATCCCCGGCGATTGAAGGACCACCTTGAGATCTTCATGTATTATTACAACGAAGTACTTCTCGCGCAAAAAACGTCACCAATCAGGTAAGGCAGTTAGTAAAGCTTTCACGCCCAGGTGCCCCCCGCCCGAGCTTGTCGTAAAATGACGGTAGAAACAAAGAGGTCACACCATGAACCAGCTCCTCCTCCTCGTCCTCGTCATCTTCTCCACCGCCGCCGGCGCGGCCGAAACCTGTACCGCGGTCACGGATAACGGACGGACGCTGACACTCACCCGCGACGAGGACCGGAGCGGCCGCTTCGAGGTCGCCGGCGACGGCGTCCTCGGGGTCTACAAGAACATGGCGGACGGAGAAAGGCTCCGGACCAGTCCAGAGGGTGCGCACCTGGTCCTCGTCGGAGGCCAGCGCTTCGCGGAGGTCCGCGAGCGGACCGCCGACGGCGCCGGGGAGCTTCGCCGCTTCCAGCGACAGGGCAAGGTCCTCGCGGTCACCGAGGAGCTCGCGCACAAGTACGCGCTCCCGCGGGGGACGAAGCTCCGGTTCAACTGCGAGATCGAAGTCTTCGTGGAAAGCGACGACGCCGATTTAGTTGAAGAAATTCCGGCTATTTGAGATCGAGGTCGCGATCCCGACGCCGACCCCGAAGGTCAGCATCGACGAGCCCCCGTAGCTCATGAGCGGCAACGGAATCCCCACGATCGGCAGGAGCCCCGATACCATCGCCATGTTGATGAACGAGTGCCAGAAGAAGATGGACATGATCCCGACGATAAGCACCGAGTCGAAGAACCGCTGCACCGAGGTCGCGAGCCAGATCATCCGCATGAAAAACACCAGATACAAGATGATCAGGAACACCGAACCGAAGAAGCCGTGCTCTTCGTTGAAGATCGCGAAGACGAAGTCCGTGTGGTTCTCGGGAAGGTAGTTCAGCGACGCCTGCGACGAGTTCTTGAAGCCCTTGCCGAAGAGCCGCCCGGAGCCGATGGCGATCTCCGACTGGATCGCGTTGTAGCCGGAGCCCTTGGCGTCCTCGTAGGGGTCGATGAACGTGTGGATCCGCTTCTTCTGATACTCCCGGAGACCGAAGTTATACATCAGGACGCCGGAGACGAGGCTGATGACCCCGAGGGTTACAATCGTCCGCCACTTAAGACGCTTGTAGAAGATCATGAGGCTGAAGATGAACACGAGGAGCATCCCGGTCCCGAGGTCGGGCTGGACGATGACCATGACGGCCGGAAGGCCGGTGATGATTCCGGGGATGATCAGGTCCTTGAAGCCGAGCTGCCGCTCCGGGTAGATCTTGGTGAAATAGCGCGCGAGCGCCAGGACGAGGCCCATCTTCATGAACTCCGAGGGCTGCATCCGGATGGGCCCGAGGACGAGCCAGCGCTGCGCGCCCATGCCGACCTTCCCCATCAGAAGAACGAGGAGCACGAGGAACAGGGTTCCGATGTAGCCGACGTAGGCGAAGCGCTCGAAGGTCTTCGGGTTCAGGAAGCTGATTCCGATTGCGACGAAGGTCGAGAGGAAGTACCAGCCGATCTGGGACTTGTAGAGCGAGTCGAGGCCCTCATGCGACTGGGAATGCGTCGCCGAGTAGAGGTTCAGTACCCCGACGAGGAAGATGGCCGACATGCTTCCGATGAAGCTGAAGTCGTAGCGCTTGAGGAATTGGACGATCGTCTGGTTCAACACTAACTCCGTTTAGTTAATCGGGCTGGGAGGCCGGGATCTGAGCGGGGTCCGGCTTCGGGACGTCCGGCTTAGGCGCGGCCGGCGGGGCGGCGGCCCGGAGCGACTTCACCCAGTTGTCCTTAATCGCCTTATCCTTATCGAGGTTCTGGAGGTACATCTCCGGCTGGTACTTCTTCATGTACTGCGTGACCACCGCCTCCACCACCGGCGTCGCGGCGCTCGACCCGTGGCACCCGTGTTCGACGATCGCCGCGGCGGCGATCTTCGGGTTATCGTAGGGCGCGAACCCGACAAAGAGGGCGTGGTGGCGGGACTCGTAGTCCATGAGTTCGCACTTCTGGTACACCTTATCCGCGCTAGCGCTCTTCACCTGCGAGGTCCCCGTCTTCCCGGCCATCAGGATCCCCTGGCCCCGGCGCGAGAAAGCCGTTCCCTTCGGGTTGTTGACGACCTGGAAGAGGCCCTCGCGGACGAACTTCAGCGTCTTCGAATTCTTGAGCTTGATCTCCGAGAGGAGCTCCGGCGTGAAGGTCTTCACGAGCTCGCCGTTCGTATCGTAGATGTCCTTCACGACGTAGGGCCGGTAGATCTTCCCGCCGTTGGCGATCGCCGCGTAAGAGACCGCCATCTGGATCGTCGACGCGAGGACGTAGGATTGCCCGATCGCGCAGGACAGGGTTTCCCCGGCCTGCCACTCCTGGCCGTAGCGCTTCTTCTTCCATTCCTTGGTCGGGATGAGGCCCGAGACCTCCCGCGGGAGCGAGATGCCAGTCCGGGACCCCATGCCGAAGTGCTTGGCGTAGAACGCGAGGTCGTCAATGTCCATGCGGTTCGCGGCCTTCTGGAAGAAGACGTTGCAGGACTCGCGGATCGCCTTCACGAGGTTGGTGGGCCCGTGGCCCTCCTTCTTCCAGCAGTGGTAGACCTTCCGGCCCAGGCGGAACGAGCCGCCGCAGTTGACCTCGGTGTTCTCGTCGATCTCGCCCTTTTCGAAGGCGGCGATGCCGGTGATCGCCTTGAACGTCGACCCCGGGGAGAAGTGCTCCTGGATGTTCCTGTCGCGGAGCGGGTGCTCCTTATTGCCGACGAGGCTCCGCCAGTACTCCGGCGTGAGGCCCCGGGAGAACTGGGACGGATCGAACGAGGGCCGCGAGACCATCGTCAGGACCTCGCCGGAGTCGATGTCGATGGCGATGACGCCGCCGACCTTCCCCTCGAGCGCGTTGAACGCCGCGATCTGCATGTCGCGGTCGATCGTGAGCTTCACGTTCATGCCGGAGAGGGGCTTTTCGTCTTCGATGCCCTTGAACAGGTTGTCGGTGTTGATGTAGCGCTTCCGCCGGCCCCGGGCGTCGACCTCGACGAACTCGTGCCCGTTCTCGCCCCGGAGGTACTTGTCGAGCTGCTCCTCGATCCCGAACTGCCCGATGAAGTCGCCGAGGCGGTAGTCCATTCGGTCGCGTTCGCGGAGCTTCGGGAGCTGGGTCTGCGAGATCTCCGAGATGTAGCCGAGGAGGTGGGCGCCGATCTCCTTGTCGCGGTACTCGCGGGAGATGAACGTATCGACGCTCACGCCGGGGAGGTCGGCGTTCTGCGTCTCGATCTGCGCGAGCTCGCCGAAGGAGATGTTCTTCTTAACGATGATGGGCCGGTACTTGGCCTGGTTCGAGTTCTTCTTCAGGATCTGCTTGATCGCCGCGACGTCCGTGTTGAGGATCTTCGCGAGCTTCTCGAGCGTCTCCTCCGTCTCCTGTAGGAACTGCGGCGTCAGGATCGCGTCGAAACGCGGGATGTTGTCGACGAGGAGCTGGTCGTCGCGGGAGTAGATGAGGCCCCGCGGCGCCCATACGACCTCCTTCCGGAGCCGGTTCTGGATCGAGTAGTTGTGGAGCGTCTCGCCCTTATAGACCTGGAGGTACCAGAGACGGGACAGGACCAGGCCGAATGCCGCGGTGATGATATACGAGATGAGCGTCGCGCGGTCTTTATGTATCTTGACCAGTTCTTCTTCGCCGAACATTAAATCTCAACTCCCCGCGGGCCGCCGTCCGAGGGAACGCGCCAGACCTGCTCGAGGATCCAGAAGAGCACCGGGGCGAGGAGCGACAGGAGGACGCTCCCCGGGATGAAGCTCCAGACGATGAGGCCGAACTTCTCGAAGTTCGAGATCTTGAGGCAGATGATGAGCGTGACCGTCAGATACCAGATGAGCTGGAAGAGCTGGACCGTGAACATCGTCATGAACGCGGTCGTCAGGTGAAGGACTTCCTTAAGGTAGTTGGCCGACAGCATGACGATGAGGCCCGCGAAGGTTCCGAGGGCCCACCCCTCGATGGAGAAGACCGAGTGGATCATCTGGAGCCCCATGACCATCCACGGCACGGCCGGGGAATCGAGGCGAATCGCGAGGAAGATGATGATCAGGACGTTGAACGTCAGCCGGTACTCGTGCCAGCCGAGGGCCGGGAGGATCGTCGAGGTGACGATCTCGAGGCCGGTCAGGAGCGCCAGAGAAACGGCGAACGACATCAGCATCTGGGAAAAGCGCATTTTCATATCTTCGTCTCCTGGGTCGCCGGGGCGACGAGGGCGGGCGCCGGGGCCGGGGCCGCGACGCTGGTAACCGGGCCGGTGGCGGAGGCCGGGGCGCTGGCCTCGACGCCGCCCTCGATAGGGATCATGACCATGACCTCCTCGAGCTTATCGAAGTCGACGCTCGGCACGACCTCGATCGAGAGCGTCATTCCGAAGTTCTCCTTCGTGATGTCGGTGATCATGCCGACCTTAACGCCCTTCGGGTAGATACCGCCGACGCCGGCCGTGATGAGCTTGTCGCCGACCTCGACCGGTTCGTTCCTGGTGATGTACTTGAGGGCGCACTTGAAGTTGAAGACGCCCTCGACGATCCCGTGCGTCCGGCTCCGCTCGACGACGATGTCGACGCGGTTGTTCTGGTCCAGGATCGTGAGCACGTCCGCGTAGTTCTCCGTCGCCCGGTAGACGTAGCCGACGAGGCCCTGGTCCGTGACCACGGGTGCCATGGTCCGGATCCCGTGCCGGGTGCCCTTGTTGAGCCGGATCACCTTGAACTCGTTGGCCGAGTCCCAGCCCACGACCTGGGCCATGACCTTGTGGTAGCTCTGCTCCTCGGTGTAGCTCAGGAGCCGCTTCAGCCGCAGGTTCTCCTTGCGGATCTCCTCCATCGACGAGAGGTCGCTCTCGAGCCGCGAGATCTGCTTCTTGAGGATCGAGTTCTCCTTGCTCGTGTTCACGATCGCGATGTAATTGTCCCAGAGCGACGAGAGGTTCTTCCGCGAGCTGGCGAGGCCCTCCTGCACCGGCGAGACGACCTCGGTCACGAGCTGGTGGAAGAGCGACGGTTCGCTGAGGTTAAACTGCTTCTGCGAGATCCCGTAGACGGCGAGCACGCCGACGACGAGATTATTGACAATTTTAGTCTTCGAAGACTCTTGGATTAGTTTCAATCGCGGGCCTTTATTTTGCTTGTCACATAAGATTAATAGAAAGTCGTGCCCGATGCCAACGATGTTTCGAGAGAATTTCTTTTGACCGCCGGACGCCCTTCCCGATAAAATGACTTGCACTATTTCCTCCAAAAGGGAGTTCCATGAAAAACGCCTCCGCTAACAAGGTCTCGTACTTCATCCTCACGTTCATCTTCCTGATCATCACCGCCAGCTTCCTCTTCAGCGGCTTCGATAACTTCTCCCTCGGCTCGGGCCAGCAGGTCGCGGCCGTCGACGGAACTCCGATCACGACCCGCGAGTACTCGGTGGCGCTCAACCGGCAGGTGGAATTCTTTAATCAGATGATGGGCGGCGGAGGCCTCACCCAGAAGCAGCTCGAGGAGATGGGGATCAAGCAGTCCGTGCTGAACGGTCTGATCCAGCAGAAGCTCATCCTGAACACGGCCGAACAGATGGGCGTCGTCGTCTCCCTCGAAGAGGTTAAGAACGAGATCAAGTCGATGCCGTACTTTAAGACCAACAACCAGTTCGACGTGAGCCTCTACCGGAACATGCTGCAAAGCAACGGCTACACGCCGACGCAGTTCGAGGAGCTGGTCGGGAACGACCTCAAGCAGAAGAAGGTCGACGAGCTCTTCAACAACCTTCTCGTATCCGAGGGGTTCGTCCGCGACGTCGCCGGGTTCAAGAACAACCAGGTGACCGTCCAGGGCGTGAAGATCGGCCGCCAGGCGCTGGCCCCCCTCGTCTCTGTCTCCGAAGCCGAGGTCACCCAGTACCTTGCGAAGCCGGAGAACAAGAAGGCCCTCGAGGCGGCCTACGCGGAGAACTTGACCAAGTACAACAAGCCCGAGGAAGTTAAGGCCCGGCATATCCTGATCAAGGGCGACGACGCTAAGGCCCTCGAGCGGATCACGGCGATCCGGGCGAAGCTCACGCCGCAGAACTTCGCGGCCGTCGCGAAGAAGGAGACCGAGGACGAGTCCGGGAAGGCCAACGGCGGCGACCTCGGCTGGTTCGGCGCGGGCCGCATGGTTCCCGAGTTCGAGAAGGCGGCCTTCGCGATGAAGAAGGGCGAACTCTCCGCGCCGGTGAAGTCGAGCTTCGGCTACCACGTGATCCTCGTCGAAGACAAGAAGGCCGCGGAGACCAAGTCCCTCGAGTCGGTTCAGGGCGAGCTCGCCCGGATGGAGCTCCAGAAGACGAAGGCGCAGGACCTGGATAAGCTCCTGAAGTCGACGGCCCAGGACCTCGAGGCCCGGCTCGCTAGAAACGATTTCGCCGGCGTCGAAGCGCTGGCGAAGAAGGTCGAAGGTCAGGTGTTCCCGAACGTCGAGGTCAACCAGTACGACCAGAACCTCGGCACGGCCGAGCTGGCGCCGCAGGAAGCCGAACAGGTCTTCTCGGCCGCTCCGGGAGCGGTCCTCAACTTCGGTAATCCCGGCACCATATTCCTGGTGAAAGTCGTCGGGAAAAAGGCCGGCGCCGAGAAGACTCCGGAACAGCTCAAGGGGGAGGTCGCCTCCCAGGGCCAGCTCCACTCCCGCAAGGTTAGAGAAGAGTTAGTCAAGGCCTTGAACAACAAAGCAAAGATTGTCACGAATCAGGGTTTGTTGTAAGGTAGGGCTTCCCGAAAGGAGCTTTGACCCATGGCAGATAAAAACTCGCGCGTGAAGGATAACGTCCTCGGCCGCTACTACGTCGACGATTCTTGCATCGCCTGTGACGCCTGCTGCGTCGAAGCTCCGAAGTTCTTTGCGATGAACGACAACGACGGACATGCCTTCGTTAAGCTTCAACCGCAGTCTCCGGAAGAACTTAAAGAAGCCGAGAACGCCCTCGCCGCCTGCCCCGTCGAGGCGATCGGAAACGACGGCTGACCGGAACTACTGGTTCGCAGGCGTGAAGTTGATCTGGCGAACGTTGACCTCGCGGCGGAGCTTCTCTTTTTCCTGGGTCTGATCGTGCTCCCGAGGATCCTTCTGCTTATCACGCTCCATCTTCATCTCCTCCTGCCGCTCGACCCCCGAGGGGGCCCGTTCGCCGGTTCCGTCGCACGCCTGCGTGAGGGTCCAGAACAGCGCGATCACGATAGTGGACGCTTTCATAGGGCCTCCTTTGCTCATTCTCTAATATACCGCGGCGGAGATCGTCGGAGACCTTAAAGAGCGTTTCAGTGACGTTCAGAGGGAACCGGGGTCGACGGTGAGGTTGGAGAAGTTGATCCGGCAGCTTTCTCCGCCGCAGATGAACTGGTAGTCGAAGATCGTCGCCCGCTTTCCGGTGGTGCCGATTCCCGGTCGCCGGCCGTAGGAATAGAATTTTTTCCTCTCCAGTCCGAAGGGAATGGCCCGCGCGAGCGCCCGCACCGGCCCAGGGTCTTCGACGACGATCCGAGTGACGTCGTTCTTGACCGTCAATTTCGGGTGTCCGTCGAAGAGCTCGACGACGCAGGCGACCTCCGAGGGGACGGGGGACCCGCTCACGAAGACGCTGTCGCACTCGAGCCGGAACGGGCCCCGGTCCTTCGGAAAGACCAGTTTGGAAACGAGGTCGGGCCCGAATGGCGTCGTCGTCTTCTCCGTTGCCGCTTCCGGGAGGCGTCGGAGGAGCTCCGCGAGCTTCTCCTGATCGAAGGCCCCGAGTTCGAGGACCCGAGCGCCGGCGGACCCGCTGAGGATAAAAACGAGGAACCAGAGCACGTGCTTCATTCGACCTCCTTGACGACGACCGCGTGGTTCCCCTTCACCCGAAACCAGTCGTAGTCCCGGAGCTCGAGCGAGAGGCCGAAAGAGTCGCGGACGTAGAAGGCCCCGCGCCGGGGCCCGCACTCCTGATCGGTGATCTGGTAGCATTTTCCGGGGACCAGGTCGTCGTAGCCGACGATCAGGATCACGTGCCAGAAGTTGTTATCGTTGTAGTTCACGAGCACGGGCGCGCGGTGCTCGATGAGCGCAGCCTTGACCGCCTGGACGTGGGCGTCGGAGAGGACGTTCGTGGACCACCGGTCGCCCTCGGCGAAGAGCGGCACCGTCGTCACCTTCGGCAGCTCGACCTTCTCCATCGGCCCCCAGTCCCGCGGCTCCCAGACGGTCCGGTCGGGGACCGACCCTCGCCAGACGTCGAAGTCCCAGTCCCGCGTGGAGATCCCGAAGCCCCAGTTGAACCGGTAAACCGGCCTTTCGAGGAAAAGCTTTCCCCGCCCGTCCTCGTGGGGCCGCTGGGCGATCAGGAACGACTCCGAGAGGTCGAAGCGACCGTAGGGTTCGGGGTTCCGAAGATCGTGTTTCCGGTTTGCAAGGAGCTCCATCGCCCCGGTCGAGGCGACGTAGAGACAGGTTCCCGTGCGCCCCTGATCAGGGGCTGGTTGGACGTACGGAAGAAGTTCGAGGTAGCGCACCGGTGCCGCCGCCCGGAGGCCACCGGAAAACAGGACCACGAGAACCAGCCCGGCGAGCTTCACGGTGCGACCTCCGCGTCCCACGGCGGAAAGTCGCCGAGCTCGCGGACCGGATCGCGGCCTAGGTTGGCGAGGCGGTTCCACTCGAGGTTGAGGTACCGCCCCTGGTCGCCCTGGGCGGCCCCCTCGCGACCGTCGGTTACGCGACCGCAGTCACTGCGGGACCCGTAGGTACCGGAACCGCAGACCGCGACCTTGATCGCCGCGGGGTTCCCCATCCGCGAGGGCCAGTCGAACACCGGGAGCGGTGCCCCGGCGTCGATCGCCGGATCGAGGACGTACTTCTTCCCGGCGACCTCGACGACGGGAACGACGTGGTACCACCAGGTGACGGAGCCGCGCGGCGAGTTCCGCGTCCGGACGCGCAGGTTTCCGAAGGCGAAGAGCTTGTTCGGAACCGGTACCCCGAGCCGGGAGAGGTTCCGGTTGGCGAGGCCCGCGCGCGCGAAGCAGCCGTCGTCGGGATACAGCCAGGAGGACCGCCGAAGCCCGCCGTTCCAGCGGAAGAAACGGAGATCCCGGACGTGCGCGAACCGTTCGGTCAGGGCCTCGGGATCGCTCCAGCTGACAACCCGGCCCAGCGTTGCCTCGCTGTAGCGCCTCGCCCGGGAGAGCGGAGTGCCGGCGCTGAAGCGCCGGGCCCCTTCGAGGGCGCGGTTAAAGTAGACTGTGTAGTCGACGTTCGGATCCCGCCACGCCGAGAGGATGGCCAGGGCATCTAAGGAAAGGAGTGCGGAAAAGAGGAGGAAAACGGTCTTCATGGAGGAGAGACTTACAACCGCGATCGCGGATTGTATTCACACGCGGTGCGGACGGGGCGCGCCGGCGGGTCGTGTGAACCGCCGACGCCGCGTAGAAGCTCTACTCGCCTGAATCGTCGAGGTCCTCTTCCTCTTCGTCGCTCACCTCGGAGTCCGGGTCCGGACTCAGCTGAAGCGGGGTGGCGATCCCGTCGCCGGACGTAGACGCGGCGGTCTCCGCCGCGACGTTAAGGGACAGGCAAAGGAGGAGGAAGAACAGCGCGAGCGCGTTCGAATGCATGCGATTCCTTCGGTTATGGTTCCTGGATGAAGGCCAGCGACGCGGGTCCTCTCGATTCCTGTAGGTTCATCGTCGTGTCGATGAGGTAGTTGCCGGCGCGGAGCACGTTCTTTCCGATCAGGAACTTCCGCCGGAGGTGATCGCGGTTGGCGAGGTTGACTTCGACGTCGTAGGCCTCGGCGCCGATCCAGATCCGTTCCTTGATGAAGATGCGGACGGCCGCGCCGCTGGCGCTCTCGACCAGATCCTGTTTAGAGACCTCCCGGGTAAGGTGCTGGACCTTTCCCGTGTCGTCGCGGGTGGTGAAGGTAACGAGCGTCTTTCCGGCCTTCCGGAAGGTCTTGATGTCCGTGGCGTGGATCGACGCCGTCTCCGCGCCCGAGTCGACCTTCGCAAAGAAGGCGAGCCCCTTCCCGTCACCGAATTCCACGAACTCGACGGCGCCGAGGATCCGCTTCTCCACTTCCACCGAGGCCAGTGAGCGGCCCGGCGCGCCCGCGCTCGTAGCCGTATACCGTCCTGCTACGAAGAGCACGACGCCGAGTCCCAGATATAGAAGATGGAGTTTCCACGAGGTCATAGGTACCGGATCGGTCGGTTACCCGAAAAACCTTACTCGCCGCGAAGAATTCGCGTGTTCTTGAGCGGTTAGTCCGCCTTTTGGCGGTCGCGGAACTCCTCCCTCCGCTCCTCTTCTTTCGGGTATTCCCGGTAGTCGCAGGCGGCGGAGAGCAGGTTCAGCAGGAGCAGCAGAAACTTCATAGGCACCCCTGCTCCGATTGTAGCGCGCGGAAGCGATGGCCGGTCATAATAAAAAAAGGGCAGCTCGTCGCTGCCCTTTTTGGAGTTTTAGATTCTAGGAGTCAGAGATCTATTAGCGCTTGATGTTCAGAACTTCCTGGAGCATCTGGTCGGAGGTCGTGATGGTCCGGGTGTTGGCCTGGAAGTTCCGCTGCGCGGCCATCAGGTTGATGAACTCGTTGGCGATGTCGACGTTCGACTGCTCGATGGACTTCGCGAGGACCTCGCCGCGGCCGTCCGCGCCGGGCGTGCCCATCGCGGCTTGGCCTGACTTCCGGGTCTCCTTAAAGAGGTTCTTCCCGGTCTTGAAGAGACCCTCGTTGTTCTCGAACTTCGCGATCGTGACCTGGCCTAGGTCCATTGACTTGCCGTTGTCGTAGACGGCCGTGAGAACTCCGTCGTCGTTGAACGACATCGACGCGAGCGTCGCAGCCGAGGAGCCGTCCTGCGTGTGACGATTGACCGACGACTTCGAGCCGAACTGCGTAGCTGCATCGAGACCCGTGCCGCCGTCCTTGAGCGAGACGCCGAAGTCGAACGCAATCTTCTGGCCCGGGAGCGCGCCCTTGTTAAAGTTGAAGGCATTAAGGCCCGGCGTCTCCTCCTGGAGCATGCCTTTTTGGTCGAAGCGAAGCCTGCCGTTCGCCATCTCGACCATCTCCCCGGCCTTGCCGTTCGTCGCGTCAGCGCCGTCGACCATTGCGTGGTACTCCCAGCTCGCGCCGTCGGCCTGTCTGTTAAAGTAGAGCGTCACAAGCCGCGCCGTACCGACGGAGTCGTAGACCGTGACGGAAGTGTTGAAGTTCGAAGTCTTGTCCGGGTTCTTCGGATCGAAGACCTTCATCCCATCCCTGGAGTCGAGGTTCAGACGCATCGAGACTTGGCTTGTCGCCGTGGCCGGAATGTTCGTGTTGCCGAGCTTGATCGCGCCGAGCTTGTTGGTGATCGCGCCCTTCTCGTCCGGCTGGAAACCCTGAACCTTGTAGCCGTCGCCATTCACCAGGTAGCCGTCTTTGTCGAAGTGGAAAGCGCCGTCGCGGGTGTAGCCCTTGCCGAAAGGAGCGTCGACGGTGAAGAAGCCGTTTCCGTTGATCGCGAGGTCTGTGATGTTATTTGTGCGGGCAATGGTCCCCTGGGTGAACTGCGCCGTGATGTGCGCAAGCTTCGTGCCGGAGCCCATCTGATCCCCTCCGTCGATGCCCTTCAGAGAGTTGGCGAGCATGTCCTGGAACTCCGCCCGCGACCCCTTAAACCCGAAAGTTCCCGCGTTTGCGATGTTATCCCCGATAACACCCATCGACGAACCAGCGGCGTTGAGGCCAGTTACACCGATGTTAAACGAAGAAAGAATACTCATCTGTCCCTCCTAGACTCTGGCGAGGGGACGGGAGCGCTACGGGCCCCGCATCCATGGCCTCCAGAAAGGACCGGCCACCTCTACCGAATTAATAAATATGTTCCGCTGCAACTCCTCGCAGTTTTACACCATAAAAATCGTCGAATCGATCTTGGTAAACACGTTCTCGCCCATGCTGTTCCGGTCGACCGCGGTCACCACCGTGTTCTTGTCGACGTCCACCACGTACGCGGCCTTTCCGGTGATCACGAGCGAGTCGTGACCGCCCTTGGCCCGGAGCTTACCGATTGCCTCCTTAAGCTTCAGATACTCGTTGCCGTCGAGCTCGATGTTCCGCTCCTGGAGGCGCTTCGTCGCGTGCGTCGAGACCTTGAGGTCCGGACCCACGTCCAGCGGCGTCACCTGGGGCCCGAGCAGCTCCCGGTCCATGAGGCCCTTGAACTCGCTCGCCTGCCCCTTCTTGAGCACGTTCGCCTGGTCCGCCTTCTGGGCGTCGCTTGGCAGCGTCGAGACGTTCGGAATGAGGAACGAATTCACCTTACTCATACTAGTCGTAGATCCCTGTGTTATCCGTATACGCGTTCATCGCCTGCTGCGCTGGAACGCGTACCGCACTTGGTGCGGCGTTCTTTAATTCTATCGAACCACTCTGCCCCGACAAGCCGGAATTTGTTTCCGCCGCCGGGCCCGCGTGCGTCGCGCTCTCGGCCGTGTGGAAGCTCTGGACGTCGCGGAGGTACACCTTCTGGCCGCCGTTCACGGTCAGCACCGGCTCCCCTTCGTCGAAGCTCACGGCCGAGACGACGCCGGTCGCTTCGGTCCGCGTGCCGACCTCGGTTCCGTTATTGTCCCAGGCCTTCACCTGCGCGCGGTAGGTTCCCTTCACGGCCGGGGAGCCGTCGAGGGCCACGCCGTCCCAGGTAACCTGGTGGGATCCGCGAGACATTCCGTCGCGCCAGATCTCGCCCATGATGTTGTTCTTCTCATCGAGGACCCGGACCATCACCTTGGCCGCGTCGCCGTCGAGCTTGAAGAGCACGTCGCCCGGATCGCCGGAGTTCTTCAGGTTGATCGTCGACCCCGCGGTCACGACCTTCTTTCCGACGAACGACGCTGCGTAGAACTTGTCTTCGAGCGCCGTCGTCTTGTGCTGGTCGTCGAACTTCTTGTTCAGGTTCGAGAGCTGCTCGAGCTGCGAAAACTGCGCAAGCTCGCCGGTCATCTTGCTCTGATCCATCGGGTTCATCGGATCCTGGTGCGAGAGCTGGAAAGTGAGGAGCTTCAGGAACTCGTCCTTGCCCATCTGGTTGTGCGGGCCTTCCTTGAAGACCTCGTTCTTCGGCTTGTAGCCGGTCGCCTTGTTGATGATCTCTTCCCGGAGCTCGCGCTCGTTCTTCGTCCCGCTCGCGAGGGGCTTGGGGCCCATCGAAACCTGACGGTACTGGAGCTCCTGCGGCGTCACGGGCCTTCCGATCTCAGGCATCAGGCCGCGTCCTTGTTAAGGAGGTCCCAGAGTTCCTGCCGGCGCGCGGATTCGTGCCGCCGCTGGTTCTGCTCGGAGCCGAACTGCCGCTCGGCCCCCGGGGAGTTGCGGCCCGACTGCGACCCGAGGTCGAAGTCGTTCTTGGCCGTCGACGACGGCGTTTCGACCTTCAGGTCCGCGACCGAGACGCCCGCCGACGCGAGGTGCGAGAAGAGGTCCTTGGAGTTCTGCTGGAAGAAGGCCTTGCCGTCGGCCGAGTGGGCGCCGATGTTGATCGCGACGGCGTCGGCCGCGAGGCCCGCCTTCGTCACCGATATGTCGATGAGGCCCAGCTCCTCGTGGTTCATCCGGAGGTTCACCGTCGGTTCCTTCGCGGCCCGGGCCTGGACCACGTAGTCCGTGATCTGCGCCACGAGCTCGCTGGCGTTTCCGGACTTCACGGCGCCGAAGTCGAGGACCTTCGCCGGCGCAGCCGCGTCGTTAACCGGAAGCGACTTCTCGGCCTGGAGGCCAAGGATAAACTGCTGCGAGTTCACCGGCGCCTCGAGCGCGGCGGTGTCTTTCACCACCTGGGTCGGCGCGAGGCCGGCTTCGAGGGCCGCCTTCGGGGCCGGAACCGGCTTAATCCCGTAGGCGTTCGGAACTTGCTTTTTGACGGCGAGGTTTTTCTGGGCGACGAATTCCTCGTTGCTCAGGAGCTGGGGATCGATCTCCGACTTCGCGAACTCGATCGCCGGGGTGTGGCCTGGGGCCGCGGTCTTCGCGGCCCGCGCGAGCTCCGCGGAAAGTTCTCCCGGAAGCTCCGCCGCCGGTTCGCCGGTCACCGAGGCCGTCGTCGGCCTGATCAGCTGTTCCACGTCTTTCGTGAGGGCGGGGTCGAAGACCTTCGGGGTCGCGGTCTCCCCGGCGCCCGCCGGCTGGACGAGCGACGACGGGAGCTCGAGCGCCTGCTCGGCCGAGACCTCGACTGGCTTCACCTCGGCGTCGCCGAGGCTCGTGGCGAGTTCGGCAGCGAACTCGTTTTCGTCCGTCTTCGCCGCGCTACCGTCTTTCGCGGCCTGGGCCTTAACCCCGGTCGCCTCTTTCGTTCTGAGCGCGGGCCGGGAAGCGCGGACGTTTACGTTCGCGTTCGCGTCGTCGCGCTCGCGGGGCCGCGGTGCCTTCGGCGGTTCGATCGGTTTCTGAAGCGGTGCCTGGATCATTGGTTTCCTGCTCGAAAAAAAGTGGTCCTACGGAGATTATTCCACAGTCCTTACATACTTTTGAAGCCGGGCAAGATGTTCCGAGAACTTTAGGTTAAAGACGGTACCGGCAAACTCTGCCGCCTAGAGGGTGAACGACGGCTCGCACTCCGGTTCCACGACGTGCTGCGGGAGTGGAAGGAGGAACGTGAACACGGTACCCTGGCCGAGCTTCGACTCGAGCTCGAGGGAACCGGTAGAGCTTCTCCACCTCGCGGCGGATCTCGTAGAGGCCGATCCCGCGGCCTGAGA
>JBILTI010000224.1:0-4351 GCA_044371595.1 Bacteriovoracaceae bacterium | reverse complement strand
GGGACTCAGGATCTGCATCGTGCGCTTATAGCCAGCCTCGACGGCGTGCGCCGAGACCTTCGAATTCAGCGAGAAGGAGTTCGCGAAGAACAGCTTATAGTCGTGGTGGTTCGGAAAGATATCGATGAGCTTTACCTTCGGGTTGATGTGGAGCTTGCGCTGAAGGATCGCCATGATCTCGCGGCGATGGGTCTGTGAAAACTTCTCGACCTTCATGTAGTCGTTGACGGTGTCGATGATGTCGATCGCCTTCGCGCGTTCAGCGCGTGAGGCGACGATCTTCTTCTGGATCATGAGGTAGATCGACTGGATCGCGATCGGGGGGAGCCCGTAGTTTACGAGTGAGCCGACTTCGTCGTGGAAGTGATAGGGAGTGTGCGTCCAGGAGCTGATGATGACCTCGCAGCCGTTATCCTCCGCCACGTGGGTCGAGAGCGTCTCCCGGATCTCGCCGTCGATGTAGTAGTCGATGCCGCTCGTGTGCTTGTTTCGGATCGGATAGGGGCAGTAGAACGGCGGAACGCTCATGCTCGCCGCCGCCGCGTAGGAGACGTTCGTCCCCGTGTAGTAGACCGAGGTCGAGTCGTGCGAGGGGTTCGGATAGTTGTACTTGCTGAAGATCACCTTCCGGGAGTGGTCGAGCTGGGTGGCGACGATGAAGAGATCGGCCGCGAAGTCTTCGAACGTGTCTTTTTCGATCACGTGCTCGAGGAGATAGTTCCGGACCCCCTCGGTGGTGAAGAATCCCGGGAGCGAGATGACCGGCTTAAGGAGGTTCTTGAAGAGCGCCGGAAAACCTTCGAGGGGATAGTAGAGATCGGACTTCGGCGCCTTGAGCTCAGGCCGCTTGATGTAAAACATGTCCTTGTAGGTGATCCCCTGGAGACGGGCCCCCTTCATGCCCAGGGTCGCCTGTATCACGTCCTGGGGGGTGTATCCGGCGGCGAGGTAAACGCAGATCATCGCCCCCGCCGAGGACCCGACGTAGGTGCCGATCTCGAGGCTCTTCTGGTTGAAATCCTGCGCGGGCGATGAGTTTCGGTTGCTCTTGAGCGAAAAGCCGAGCTCTTCGAGTGCCAGCGTGACTCCGAGGTGCCAGGCAGCGGCCTTGACTACGCCGCCGGAGAGAACCAGGGCGATCTTCTTGTTCTTAAGCTCGTTCAAATCGACCGACATTTTTTCTCAACTTTTTGTTTTGATTTTGCACATCCTCATCGGATTCTCTAACATTAAGGTTAACGCGAAAGGAGCCCGAATGAACGCCAGTGAAGGGGTTTGGTTATCCATCAACGACTATTCACGATATAAGAACGTGTCCATTTCAACCATCCGAAGGCACATCAAGAATAACATTCTGAAGTACAAAGAGGAAAACGGAAAATACTTTATCTATGTCCCCTCGTCGGAGAAGCTCCGGCTACGCGAGGAGGAAGACCTTCTGAAGACGAAGCTCGAGCTCGAGCTCCTGCGGGCGCAGCTCCGGCAGCTCCGCGAAGAGAACAACGAGCTGCGCATGCTCGTCGAACTCTACGAGAGCTCGTCCCCGACCGCGCCTGGTGCCAGCGTGGATCAACTAACGGAGCTCCCGCCGGAGCTTCCTATGCTCGTATGAAGCAATTCATCGCCGTCCTCACCCTGGCGGTTGTGCTGGCGGTTCCGGTCTACGGTCAGTCTTCCATGCGCCGCTGTACACTCCTGCCGATCACGGATAGCGTGGGCGGGGCGATCGGCTACAAGGTTTACGAGGAGGTCGAGCGGGAGCTCCGGAGGAGCAGCTGGTGCACCTTCGTGTCAAACGCCGCGCTTGTCAGCGTCTTTTCGCGCTACCGGGAAAACCTTCCGCAGTACCTTCGATCAAAGGAGGTTCTCGCGACCGTGGCGGACAAGCTCAAGGTCGGCTCGCTGATCCTGGTTAACCTCAAGAGCGAGCTGCGGGGGATCGAGGCGGAGCTCACGGTCTACGGGGAGACCGGCGAAGACATATATTTCTCCGAGCGGGCGCAGCTCGATAACGACGACGTCGAGCTCGTCGCGCAGACCGTCGGCAACTGGCTCGACGTGTACGCGAAAATGATCCCCTACGACGCGAAGATCAGCGGCATCCTCGGCGACCAGATCACGCTGGACGTCGGCAAGGGGTATCCGATTCGGTCCGGCCAGCGCTTCGTCGTGAAACGATTGACGCAGAAGAAGAAGCACCCACTGCTAAAGAAGGTCGTCGACTGGGAAACGAGGCCCCTCGCGGAGGGGAAGGTCATGAGCATCTCCGACAACCAGGCCCTGGGGCTCGTGAGCGCCTACAAAGGCGAAGCCAAGCTCGAGCGCGGCGACTGGGTTCGCCTTGAGGAGTTCCGGCCGGGCGTCGACGACGGCACGCCGGTCGAGGAGAAGAAGGAGGTCGAGAGTCCGGGGACGCTCGGTATCATCTCCCTCGCGCTCTTCGGTGCAAATTCGAGCGTCGACACGACGACCCCCGGTGGCGCCCGGCGGATGGCCGGCAACCTCTTCGGCGTGGACTTCCGAGTCGAGGGCTGGATCACCCGGCAGTACTTCGCCGCGCTCGAGATCGACCGCTCGCTGGGGTTGCTGAAGAAGAGTTCCGGGGACCCGCAGAAATCGGCGATCAACGTGAACAACGGAAGCTTCAAGCTCTCCGGGGGCTATAAGTATCTCCCGATCGGCTTTTTCTACGGCCCGCAGATCGACCTCTACGGGGGCTTCGCGAACCACAGCTTCGATCTCGACGTTTCGCTTCAGGACGGCTTCGGAGCGAGCAGCATCTCGGGGATCCTCCTCGGTACCGCAGCGAACGTGCCGCTGAGCCGCGAGTACCGCTTCTTTGCCCGGGCCGAGTTCCTTCCGTTTCCGAGCTTCACCGACGACGACGGAATCTTCGGTTCCGCGACGAGCGTCAACGCGATGGAGCTCGAAATCGGCTTCCGGTACCACTACACCGTGCGCATGACCCTCGACGGGAGCGTCGAGACGCTCTCCCGGAAGGCGCGCTTCAAGGGGGACTACAAGGAGATTTCCCACAAGGATAATCGCCTTAAGCTCGGGGTATCGTTTAACTTTTAGTGCAAAGATGTTAAATAGAAAGAATGAGCACGACGCGAATTCAGGAACTCGAAAAACTCATCCTCCATCACAAAGAACGCTACTATCAGGGCGACGCCGAGATCTCCGACGAGCGTTACGATCGGCTCGAGGCGGAGCTCGCGCGCCTCGATCCCGGGAATCCGGTCCTCGCGCTGGTGGGCTTCCGGCAGTCCGAAACCGCGGAGAAGGTCCAGCACCAGCGGCGGATGCTCTCCCTGGATAAGACCTACGATGAAGCCGAGCTGCGGAAGTGGGTTGGGAGCGAGGACATACTGACCGTCTTTAAGATTGACGGTTCGAGCTGCTCGCTGATTTACGAAGACGGCCATCTCGTTCTCGCGAAGACCCGCGGCGACGGCCAGTTCGGCGAGAACATCACGAAAAAAGCCGTGTTCATCCCCGACGTCCCGAAGTCGGTCCCCGGCAAGGGCACCTTCGAAGTACGCGGCGAGGTCTACTGCGTGGAGAAGAACTTTTTCACCCTCTCCCGGGAGATGCAGGAGCTTAAGCTCGAGGCGCCGACCTCGCAGCGGAATATCGTCGCAGGCCTCCTCGGCCGGAAGGAAAACGTACAGCTGTGTCGGCACCTCTCCTTTAAAGCCTTCGACCTCATCGGCGACGAGAAGTTTGCGCGCGAGCACGACAAGCTCGAGGCGCTCAAGGCCCGCGGCTTCGAGATCCCCGACTTCGTCGTTCACAAGGGATCGGGAGGCCTCGATGCGCGGATCGCTGAGGCGCGCGACTTCATGGGGGCCGGCGACTACCTCATAGATGGCCTGGTCGTCGTTTACGACGATCTCCGGCTCCACCTCGAACTCGGGGAGACGGGCCATCATCCGCGGTACAAGATCGCGTTTAAGTTCGCCGGGGAGACGAAGGTCGCCGAGATCCGGAAGATCGATTGGGGCGTGTCCCGAAACGGAACGCTCACGCCGGTGGCGCTGATCGAACCCACCGAGCTCTCAGGCGCGGTCATTGGACGCGTGACGCTGCACAACTTCGGCCTCGTTCAGAACTTCGAACTTAAGGCCGGTGACCGGATCGAGATCATCCGCTCCGGCGAAGTCATTCCGAAGTTCCTCGGGGTCGCGGAGAAGTCACCGGGGACCTTCACCTATCCGCGGGCGTGCCCGAGCTGTGCCTCGGAGCTACAGATCGAAGATATCTGGCTCTTCTGCGCTAACGATCTCTGTCCGGCGAAGGTCAAAGAGGATATCCTCAACTACGTTCACAAGGCAAACATAGAGGACGT
>JBILTI010000223.1:0-4355 GCA_044371595.1 Bacteriovoracaceae bacterium | reverse complement strand
ACGTGGAGAACCGCCTGTTCCTGAAGAACGACGGCGGCACCTCGATCCCGCTCTACGACTTCCAGACGAAGGCCAAGAAGACCCGCGACTCGATCGTGATCAAGCTCCTCCACAAGCAGGAGAACGTGGCCGAGGAGCTCTTTGACCGGATCGGCGTCCGGATCATAACGTACAACAAGCTCGACGTGCTCCGGGTGATCCGGTTCCTCCACCGGAACCACGTCATCACGATAAACAACATTAAGCCGAGCCGGTCGCAGAACACGCTCGTCGACCTCGGGCTCCTGCGCCGGAAGATCTACTCGCTCTACAAGGAAGCGATCCGGGCCCAGTACTCCGAAGAGGTCTTCTACCAGCGGCTCAACGCCCTGATCGACGACTGCGCGCCGGGCCGGGGCCACCACGAGAACCGCCATACGCTCGACGATTACCGGGCGATCCACTTCACCGGGCGACAGCTGATCAAGTACCGGAACCCGTTCATGGCGTCGTTTAACGAGGTCCGGAAGCAGGCGCTGAAGGACAAGCAGAACCCGGTCTCGCAGGCGCTCCTCCACCTCGATACGTCGGCGATCTCCCGCGACGTCCGCTTCTTCTATCCGTTCGAGGTCCAGCTCACGGACTACGAGAGCCACCTAAAGAACACGCAGGGCGAGGCGTCGCACGTCGAGTACAAGAAGTCGCAGCTGCGGTCCGCGATGAAGCGGATCTTCCGCCCCATCATCGAACTGAACAACCTCAAGGTCGACTAGAACCGCTGGCGCAGGAAGAGCTCGATCCGCTCGTTGATCAGTTCCGGATAGTCGGCCTGCGGAACGTGCGAGCCGTCCTTCAGGAAGTACGTCTCCGACTGCGGCAGGAGGCCCGCGAGGGTCCGCTGCAGGTGGTTCGGGATGACGTTATCCTTATGCCCCCCGATCACCAGCGCGGGCGCGGTCATCTTCTCGAGGCTCCCGATGATGTTCTGGCGGGTCATCTCCATGAAGAGCTGGTAGAAGACGTCCGCGCCGAGCTGGCCGACGCGGTTGAGGTAGATCTCGATGAACTCCTTCGAAACCTTGCCCCGGTTGAAGCCCGTCACGTGGATCAGCTCCCGGATCACGGGGTTGAGGCCCCCCGTCGCCCAGATCTTCCGCACGACCTCCGGGTACCGCTCCAGCCCGACGGCGAAGACCGGGGCCACGAACTCCATGAGGTTCGTGTCGAACATGATGTCCTTCACGTTGATGAAGGTTCCGGAGATGAGCACCATGCCGCCGACGAGCTCGGGGAAGTCCTTCGCGAGCTGGAGGCAGATGTTAACGCCCATCGAATGGCCGAGCATCACCGACCGGCGGATCCCGAGGAAGGCGCAGAGCTCGGCGACGTCGCGGGCCATCTGCGGAAACGTGATCTTGTCCACGGCGTGGGCGCCGGTGGACTGGAAGTGGCCACGGTAGTCGTGGACGAGGATCTGGTAGCCGGCGCGGTCGAAGTGAGCCGTCTGAAACTTCCAGTGGTGGTTCGAGCACACGAGGCCGTAGTTGAAGACGAGAACGGGCCGCCCCGGGTCGACGGCCTCGAAGTTCTTCACGAAGAAGATCTGCTCGTTGTCCTCGGTCTTGAAGAAGTTGGCGTCGCTGGTCTGGAACATGGTTACTGCTTTTGTAGTTTCGTGAGGGTCTCGATCACGGCGAGCCGGGGCGAGGCTTCCGCGACGAGCTGCGCGAGCTTCCGGTCCAGGAACTCCTTCTTCGTCTCCCGCGGCGTCTCCGCGAAGCCCCCGATCCGGAGCTGCGTCCCGCCGATCGTTACCCGGTCGCCGACATTGAGCTTCCGGATCGTCGTCGCCCGCTTTCCGTTCAGGAGGTAGAAGTCGACGGCCTTCTGGGGGTGGAACAGGAGGTCCGCGCCGACCACCTCGAGCATCGCGTGCGAGGGCCTGAGCCCGGGGTCCCGGATCTTCAGGTCACCGGCTTCGGCGCCGAGGTAGATCTGGTTCTGGTGGTACGTGATCGTCGCGACGACGTTCCGGTCCGGGCTGTCGGTGATTTCGAGCTGGATCATGCTTACCTCTCAGATAGTATCGAGGATTTTCTGGTCTTTTGCGAGCCTTTCGAAGTGCGGGGCGAGGAGCTCGGGCCTTGAGGCCTGGAGCTCCTCCACGTCCCGGACCACTCGCTCGAGGATGGCCGTGTGGGTCAGGAAGTTCGCGAGCTTCTTTGTCGTGGTGGTTCCCGATTGATCTACTCCGAAGAGGTCGCCCTCGCCGCGGAAACGGAGGTCCTCCTCGGCGATGACGAAGCCGTCGAGGTTCTTTTCGATGACCGCCAGTCGCTGGTACGCCTCCGGCGGCAGCTCCTTGTCGAGGACGAGGAAGCAGAAGCCCGGTTTGTCGCCGCGGCCCACCCGGCCCCGGAGCTGGTGCAGCGACGAGAGGCCGAAGCGCTCCGGGTTGTAGATGCTTATGATCGTCGCGTTCGGAACGTTGATGCCGACCTCGATCACGCTGGTCGCGACCAGGACGTCGAGCTCGCGGTCGCGGAACGCGCGGACCGTCGCCTCCTTCTCCTCGGACGGGAGCTGCCCGTGGAGCATCCCCACACGGAACCCCGCGAGGAGCTCCCGGTATTTCTTCGCGCTCTCCTTCACGTTCTGGAGGTCAGCCGTCTCGCTCTCTTCGATGGCGGGGAAGACGAAGTAGGCCTGCTCGCCGAGGGCCAGGCGGGCGCGGACGAACTCGAGGTACTTTCCGTAGTTAACCGGTTCCGTGATCCGCGTCTTGATCCCTCGGCGCCCAGCGGGCATCATCCGGATCGAGGAGATGTCGAGGTCGCCGTACTGGGCGAGGCTCAGTGTCCGCGGGATCGGCGTCGCGGTCATGATGAGGCAGTGCGCGCCGGCGCCTTTGGCGACCAGGCGAAGCCGCTGCTCGACGCCGAACTTGTGTTGCTCGTCTATCACGGCGAGGCCCAGCTTCGCGAACGTCACCGCGTCCTGGAAGAGCGAATGCGTGCCGACGACGATCTCCGTCTCGCCGCTCGCCATGCGCTTCAGAATCTCCTTCTTCTCCTTCGCCTTCGTCGATCCGAGGAGGAGGTCGAGGGTCAGCGCCGGGTTCAGCGCCCGGAACGATTCGAAATGCTGGGTCGCGAGCGCCTCGGTCGGACACATGAGGGCCACCTGATGGCCAGCCTTGTTCGCGACCCGGGCCGCAAGGAAGGCGACGATCGTCTTCCCGCAACCGACGTCGCCCTGAACCATCCGCATCATCGGGTGCCCGGACCGGAGGTCGCGGACGATCTCGTCGAAGACCTTCCGCTGATCGGCCGTGAGCTCGAACGGCAGGTGGTGGACGAGGTCTGCGACGCGGCCCTCGTCGAGGGCGAGCACCGGCGCGGGCTTCTTCTTAATGAACTTCCGGCGCGCCTGGATCTTCAGCTGGTCGATTAGGAACTCTTCGTAGACCAGGCGCTCCTCGGCGGCGTCGCGGAGCTTTGGCGTGAAGGCCTCCGGAGGCAGCTTTCCGTGGATGACCTTGAACGCCTGGCCCAGGCCCATCGCCGCGTCGTACCCGAGGGCCGGGAGCGTCTCGGGGATGTCGTCCCAGAGGCCACGCGGGATGAGATCGAAGACCTTCCGAAGGTGCGTCCCGGAGACCTTGTTCACCGTCGGATACTCGATCACGTAGGGCTTGGCCTCGGTTCGGGGATCGATCAGCTGGGGATTGATGACCTGCCGCTGGGCTTTATACTCCTGGACCTGTCCGAGGAAGGCGATCCGCTCGAGCGCCTCGATCTGCTTCTTTTGGTTCGGGTAGAGGTTAAACCAGCGAAGGCTCAGCGTCTCCGAAGAGCGGTCGTCCTTCAGAACCACGTTGCCGTTGTAGAGGAGGATGTTCCCCTTCCCGCGGCGGCCGAACGCGGGCTTCACATCGACGTGGAGGACCTTCCCGGAGCCCTTGAAGAGCTCGTCGAGGTGCGCGTCCCGGAAGGGCCGGGGTTCCGGCGTCTTGCTGATCCGGAGGGGCAGGATCCAGAGGAGATCGAGTAGGGTCGCGATGCCGGCGGCGGTGAGCTTTTCGACGGTGGGCGAGGGCTTCCGGCCGGCGGTCAGGTGGTCGAGCGGGGAGGTCCAGCGAAGCTCAACAGTATTTGATGTCTTGGACTTCATAGGTCAAATCGCCCTTCGGGGCCTTGACGATCGCCTCGTCCCCGACCTCTTTGCCGATGAGCGCCTTCCCGAGCGGGGAGTTGTACGAGATCTTTGCCGCGTCCGTCATCGCCTCGTCTTCGCCGACGAGCTGGAACGTCACGGTGACGTCCTTCTGGTGATCGTAGACGGTGACCGTGGCGCCGAAGACGATCTTCTCGGAT
>JBILTI010000222.1:0-4358 GCA_044371595.1 Bacteriovoracaceae bacterium | reverse complement strand
TGAAGACGCCTGCACAGACTTTTTTCGATACATCCGAAGGTATCGAAGAGAATTGTCAACGCTTCTAACCGACGAGTTTCACGTTATGGGTACTTGAAAACTCAACTGCGTTGCGGTTAGACCCCCGACTTCCCGTAATTCGGAAGCACGCGCGCCGACGGATCGGAGACGTTACAGTTGCTCCACTCTTTGTTCGGCATCCAGAAGTCCTTGATCAGGTGCGACTGCCCCTGGAAGTGTTTCTCGAAGAGGTCCCGGTAGAGGAGCGACTCCTTCGTGAACGGCGTCCCGTGCGGGTACCGCTCCCTCGCCTGGAGGACGTCGAGCTCCGTGTACTGGCCCTCGGCGAACTCCTTCAGGTAGTCGACCATCGAGTGGCCGACGGCGTCTGAGAACGCGGCCTTCTCGCGCCAGAGAATCTCGTCGGGGATGATCTTAGTGCCGTCGAAGGCCTTCCGGAGGAGCCACTTGCCAATGCCGGTGGTGTTCATCTTTAACTCCGGGTGGACGTGCATCGAGGCCTGGACGAAGTCGAGGTCGCCGAATGGAACGCGTGCCTCGAGCGAGTTGGCGGAGATGCACCGGTCGGCGCGGAGGACGTCGTACATGTGGAGCTCGTCGACGCGCTTCTTCGCTTCCTTTTGGAAGGCCTCCGGCGACGGCGCGAAGTCCGTGTACTTGTAGCCGAAGAGCTCGTCGGAGATCTCGCCGGTCAGGACGACCTTGATCTGCGTCTTTTCGCGGATGTACTTGCAGACGAGGTACATGCCGATCGACGCGCGGATCGTCGTGATGTCCCAGGTCTCGAGGTGCCAGATGAGCTTGTCGAGGACGCCGAGCGTGTCCCGCTTGTTGAAGTAGACCTCGTGGTGGGTGGTCTTCAGGTAGTCGGCGACGATTTTCGCGTAGCCGATGTCGATCGGGTTATGGTCGAGGCCGACGGAGAACGTCGTGATCGGCTTCCCGAGGAGGTTCTGGGCGATCCCGCAGACGAGCGACGAGTCGAGGCCGCCGGAGAGGAGGAAGCCCACCGGGACGTCGGCCACGAGGCGCTTCCGGACGCCCTCGATGAGCTTCTCGCGAATGTCCTTTAAATGTTGGTCGAGGTTCTTCGGCGCGTAATGGACCACGGTCGTAAGGTCCTTGTACTGCACGAACTTCTCGCCATCGTAGTAGTGCCCCGGCGGGAAAAACTCGACACGCTTGCAGAACGGCGCCAAGACCTTTACCTCAGAAGCGAACATGATCTTGCCCTCGGCGGTGCGGCCGTAGAAGAGCGGCCGGATGCCGATCGGATCCCGGCCCGCGACGAGCGTCTGCTTCTTCGCGTCCCAGATCACGAGCGCGAACTCCGCGTCGAGGTTCTGGCAGAGCTTCTCGATCCCGAGGTCCCGGTACATCGGGACGAGGACCTCGCAGTCCGAGTGGGACTTGAACTCATAGCTCGCCTCGTAATCCCGTTTCAGGATTTCATAGTTATAAATCTCCCCGTTGCAGATGGCGACGTTCCCGGACTCGTCGTCGACGAACGGCTGGTGGCCCTTCTGGGTCGGGTCCATGATCGCAAGGCGGTGGAAGCAGAGCGAGGCCTCGTTCCCCGGCGTCCGGAGGATCTCCGTGTCGTCGGGACCCCGGTGGGTCAGTTTCTTAAACGTGGTTTCGAAGTCCGGCAACTGGAGAACATCTCCTGAGAAGGCAAGCAATCCGCACATAAGTTTTCCCTGAGGTGGTGGTTAACGGGAGGAAATTCCCGGTCACCCTCATTATCTTAGCTTATGTCGGAAGTCATCCTTCGACGGTCTTTTTTGCCTACTCCCCAAACCCCCGCAAGAGGAGTCTCATGGAAGCTATGAAGACCAAAGAACTACTTCCCGAGCTGTTTGAAGTTGAACAGTTGGCCGAGAAATATCGAGGTTTGCTTAAAACTGAAAAGTTAGGGGAAGTAAGCAACGGCACCTACGCGTTCCCGATCTATGGGATGAATTTAGGTTCCGCGGATCCCGGGGCGCCGGTCTTCGGCCTCTTCGGCGGCGTCCACGGCCTGGAACGGATCGGGACGCACGTCCTCCTCTCGTTCCTGCGGACGCTCCTCTATCGGACCCGGTGGGAAAAGGACTGGGCAGACTTCTTTTCCCGCTGCCGGCTCGTCGCCATCCCCATCATCAATCCGATGGGCATGGCCCTCGTCCGCCGCGGGAACGGCAACAACGTGGACCTCATGCGGAACTCTCCGCTCCGGGCCGAAGGGAAGCTCATCCCGCTCGTGAGCGGCCAGGATATTTCGCCGCTCATTCCCTGGTACCAGGGAACGGGCCTCGAGCTCGAGACGCGGCTCGTGCACGACTTCTGCGAGAAGCACACCTTCGGAAGCAAACGGGTGATCACGCTCGACCTCCACTCGGGCTTCGGCTTCAAGGACCGGCTCTGGTACCCCTGGGCGACGTCGGCGACCCCGTTCCCGCTCGAACCGCAGGTGCTGCGGCTGAAGGAACTCCTCGACGAGACCTACCCCTTCCACGTCTACCAGGTCGAGCACCAGTCCCTGAACTACAGTAACCACGGCGACCTCTGGGACTGGATCTACCAGTCGTACCGGACGGCGAACCCGGAGGGCCTCTACCTTCCCCTCACCCTCGAGCTCGGCTCCTGGCTCTGGGTGAAGAAGAACATCTGGCAGCTCTTCACCTGGGAGGGGCTCTTCAATCCCGTTAAGAAGCACCGCTACGCGCGGACGATGCGCCGGCACAACCACCTCCTCGAGCTGCTCTTGAAGGCGAGCCGCTACCACGAGACCTGGTCCGGTGTATAACTCGATCGTCGTCCTGACCGGGGCCGTGATCTCGGCCGAGTAGGGGGATCCGCACCTTCCGCGACGCCGATGGCCTCTGGGAGAACCACCGGATCGAGTAGGTCGCGACCCCCGAGGCCTACGCCCGCGATCCGCTCCTCGTCTGGCGGTTCTATTCGATGCGCCTGTTAAACGCCGCCCTTGCCCGACCCAACCGGGCGCACGAGGCGCTCGTCGCGTTCGCGGCTACGAACCGCGGCGCGGTCCACCTCATCACCCAGAACGGACGTCCTCCACGAGCGGGCGGACGTGCGGGAGGTCCTGCCGCCGGTCTGCATGCACGACGCGCTGAACCGGTCCCGCTGCACCCACTGCGGGAACGTCTACTTCGACCTCGCCGGGAACTACGCCCCCTAGTGCACCGAGCTCTGCACCCCGGGCCAGCGCTCGTCGATCGACTACCTTCACCAGTACAATCTCGAGTACGGCAGCTTCCTGCCGCACTCGCCGTGCAGCCGGACGCTGCTTAGGCTGCACATCGTGGAGTTCGGCGAGTTGCCGCTTCAGATGGCGAAGATCGAGCGGCTCCTCGCCGGCGCCAACCTCTTCGTCAGCATCGGCACGAGCGGCCAGATCTACCCCGCCGCGGGCTTCCTGCAGGTCAGGTTTATCGACGAGTTCGGCGAGGGGCAGGCGACGGTGAAGGTTCCGGAGTTCCTGGCTAGCCTCGGATCCCGAAGCGGGTTAGCTCCCCCTGCACGAGCTGCCGGGCCCGGGAGCGCGCCTTCTTCAGTTCCCCGGGTCCCCGCGCCGGAAGTGCGACGTCGACCGACCGACCCACGTACTCGCTCGTCCAGACGTTGATGACCGAGATCCGCACGTAGTAGGTGTGCGACCGGTGCTCGTAGCCGTACTCCTCGAGGGCCACATACTGGCCCTTCTTCGAGGCGCCGAGGGTGTCGATCACCTGGTGCTCGCGGGCGAAGGACAGGGTCGCGGTGACGAGAATGAAGAGGGCGAGGAGTTTTTTCATGACCTTATGATGAGCAATCTCCCGGCCACGGCGAAAAAGGGCTTTCGATGAGTTGGACGAGCGCCTTTCGGTTAATTCCCGAGGAATGTATAGAAGTTAGGCGATTCTGACGGGTCCTGAGAAATGTCTAAACTTTCGACACCCGGGGGATCGCCGGATAGGCCCGATACGGGAGCAGGAGCCGGGCCAGGCCCGAGATCTGCCGGTGCGACCGCCCGAGCGTGATCCGAGACCGATCGAGGAACATCAGCTCCCCGCGGGAGAAGCGCTCGATGACCGGATACGGCTGCGAGTAGATCGCCTCGAAGAGGTGCGCGCTCCCGGCGTGGAAGAGCTGCCGGTTCAGGTACCGAAGGTAGCGCCGCTGCGGCTCCGTCTCTCGGCGGAACTCGCGGACGACTTCCCGGAGCTCCCCGTAGCGGAAGCTCGTCGCCACCATCCGATCGACGAGACGGGTGGCGAAGGCGATCGGGCAGCCAGTCGTGTCGTGGAAGAGGCCCGCGAGGCTCACCACGCGGTTCTCGTCGCGGACCACCG
>JBILTI010000004.1:0-14931 GCA_044371595.1 Bacteriovoracaceae bacterium | reverse complement strand
TGGCCCACGCCCGCGGTGAGGACGTTCCCCATGAAGACTTCGTCGACCTTGGACTTCTCAATGTTTGCTTTCTGGAGAGCACCTTCGATCGCCGCCGCGCCGAGCTTCGGGGCCGGAACGGAAGCGAGGGTGCCCATGAAACTACCGATCGCCGTTCGGGCGCCGCCGAGGATATAAACTGACATAAGTGGATCCTTTTTCAGAATGAGAGATTGTCTTTCCTAGGCATTTATTCTAATTAAGCCCTTGATAAATGACCACAAATTTCAGCTTATAAGGCAGGTCGTCATGCTCGCTCGTAAGAAGTCATCCAAAACCGGTACTCCGGTTCCAACCGACTGGATCGAAGGCCTGGGTCGGCTCTTAAACGAATCCTACAAGGCGGAGTGCAAACAAAACGGTCGGTATTTCGACGTGTATGGCCAGATCTACTCCGAAGAGCTGCTGCTGGTCGTCTCCTACCTCTCCGAGAAGGACGAGTACCTGGCCCCGGTCACCCTCTTCCTGAGCGCCGACCCCGACCAGATCTCCACCGAAGACCGGGTCACGGAGACGCAGAAAAACTTCATCGAGCTCGTCGGCCTCTTCTTCGACGAGATCTTCGGCGACGAGGAGTGGAACCAGTTCGAGCCGATGTGGCAGGAAGTCAGTCACAAGCACCAGAACTACTTCTACAAGCTCTCCCGCGAAAACATCAACGCGACCCTCGAGGCGAACCGACTCCTCGGCGACGAGTTCGAGGACATCGAGTTCGACGAGGACAATTCCGGGCACTGAAGCTTCGATAAGTAGATGAAAAGCGATGGGAAATCATTTCCTCTCTCCGACGATTTGTGCGGCGGCGGGCGCAGCTTATAATCATCTTCATGCTCCGTCTCAAGGCCCTCCTCTCCGTCGCCGTCATCATCGTTCTCCAAGCCTCGTCCGCCGCGGACGGCGGCTTTACCGCGACCACCGGGATGCTGGAGCTCGAGGCCGGGACGTCGGAACTCTGCGCCGGAGGGCCCCTCGCCGTCTTCGGTGACCCGAGGGACCAGACGTTGATGGTCGGTCCGCAGATCACGTTCGCCCTTGGGAGCGCCGGCGCCGAGGAAAAGAGCGAAAGCAGCTGCCGGCAAAGCACCGTGCCGCAGGTCTCCCGACGGGAGCTCCGGCAGGTCACGACCGTCAGCGAGTGCCCTCCGGAGCTGAAGCACCTCGAGGGCCGCGTCGAGGAGACGCTGACGGTGGACGGGCCACGCCTCACCTACCGCCGCCGGGCCCCCGGTGCCGCGGACGTGGTCTGCGTGCTCCGTCGCGGAGGTCCGGATGCGAAGTAACCTCCGCCTCGTGGCGCTCGCGCTGCTCCTGAGCTTCCGCACCTTCGCGCAGGTCGACCCGAACTTCGCCCGCGCGCTCGAAGAGGTTACGACGGTGGCCCCGCGGGGCCCCGAGGCCGTCTGCGTGAACGAGTCCATAGCCTTCACCCCGGCCTTCTACGGCCGCGGTGCCAACTGCACCGGGTTCATCACGAAAGACGGAACGCTCGGGCCCCACGGCCGCGTGATCGAACACCACATGTCCTTGATCCCCGATGCCCAGTTCTACCGGGAAGATCACCCGGGAGCGATCGCCGCGTGCCCGAACTGGCCCGCGCTGACCCAAGACCAGCGGACGACGTTCTGGATCTGGTTCATCGCCGCCATCGCCTGGAAGGAGAGCACTTGCATCACCCCGAGCGAAAACTCCGCGGCGACCCACGGAACGGCGCTCGGATACCTCCAGCTCAACGCGGACCTCCGCGCCCGGCGGTGGCGCGGCGGGACCAGCGGCAACAGCTGCGCGGCCCCGCGGATCCACACCGCGCAGGAGAACCTCCTGTGCGGCCTCGAGATCCTGAACGAACAGCTCAAGGGGCCCCGGGGGATCTACCGCGGTAACGGCAACCTCTTCGGCCGCGGGGCGAACTCGTACTGGCAGCACCTGCGCCGACCCGACGGGGGCATCATCATGCGGCTTATGAGTGAGTTTCCTCACTGCCGGGTCCCGCCCGTCGCCGGTCCCCGCCGATAGCGCTGGCCAGGCCTTAATAAAAAGGCCCAGAAACTGATCTGGGCCCTCGTTGAAATCAATGTCGTCGAGCGATCACTCGTCTTCGTAGCGGAGCGAGGAAGAGATCGTCTCGATCCCCAGATCGTCGTCCGCGTCGTCGTCGTCCACGGCGTTCTCGAACTCGTCCTCCTCGAAATCGAACTCGGAGGTGATGTTGAGCTCGTTCAGGACGCGGTAGAATTCCTTGTCGTCGGAGAGGTCCGAGAGGAGCGCCTCGATGTACTTCGGCGGATACTTCGAGATCAGCTCCTCGATGTACTCCTGGAGCTTGCCTTCCTTCAAGATCTCGCGCTTCTTCTGAACCGTCTTCCAGTTCCGGAGGTAGTGCAGCCGGCAGTAGGACTGCGTCGTGCGGATGTTATCGCAGCCCTTCTCGATGCACTCGTCGTTCTTGGCGTCGATGAAGAAGTCCATCGACCCGATCGCCTCGGCGATCTCCTTCCAGTTGAAGTGCTCGCGCAGCTGGGCGATCTCGTCGGCGATGGTACTCTCGAGGTCGGCGAGGACGGCGTTGTTGTACTTCTTCCCGGCCTTGACCGGGAACGCTTCGACCGCATCGTCTTCTTCGTAGGCCTTCTTGCCGGACTTCTTCGGAACCTTGGACTTCTTGTACTCTTCTTCGAACTCGTCGAAGTCGTCATCGTCAGTCTTCTTGGCCTTCTTCGTATCTTCTTCGCCGAAGGCCGGCTCGTCGTCGGGGCCGAGCTCGAGGTCCTCGTCGTCGAAGTCCTCGTCGTCCTCTTCGTCCGCGCCCTTCCGCCCCTTCGCGGGCTTCTTCTTCGCGGCGTCCTTCGCGGCCTTCTGGCGGGCCTTCTCGGCTTCCTTCTCTTCCTTCAGCCGGAGCTTTTCCTGCTCCTTCTGCTTCTTCTCGAGTTCTTTTTGCTTGGCGCGCTCCCGGGCCTCTTTCTCTTTTTCTTTCTGGGCTTGGGCCTTCGCCTTCGCCGCTTCCTTCGCGAGGCGCTCCTTGTCTTTGAGCGCCTGGGCCTTCTCCTTCTCCCGGAGCTTCTTCTCCTGCTCCTTCGTGAGCGGCTTTTGCTTCGGGAGGAGCTTCGTCGCGGTCTTCAGGAGGGTATCCTTCAGCGAACGGGAAGCGGGCCTGGCGGGAGCGACGGCCTTCTTCTCAACCCGACGCTCGATTTTTTTCTCAACTTTCGGTGCGGGCTTCTTCGGCGCCGCCTTTTTCGGGCCGGGCTTCGGGGCCGACTTCTTCGTCGGGGCTTTCTTCGCCATTGGTGCTGCTTTTTTTGGAGGAGCTTTCGCTACCGGTTTTTTACCCGCCGCGGCCTTGGCCTTTACTGCAGGCTTCTTAACTGGCATTTTAGCGGCCGGCTTTTTTTTCGCCATGATATTCTCCTCAAAATAAAAACAGACGCGTGCGCTACGCGAATAAAACAAATTTAGTGGACACATTAGCAAACGGTGTGTCCATTGACGAGCGTAAAATTATTGTATGGCCTTTAATTCGTTGGCCGCAATCACCATCCGCTGGACCTCCGACGTCCCTTCGTAGATCTCGGTGATCTTCGCGTCCCGGAAGAAGCGCTCGACCGGGTACTCCTTGGTGTAGCCGTTTCCGCCGCAGAGCTGGATTGCCTTCGTGGTCACCCACATGGCCGCTTCCGAGGCGAAGAGCTTCGCCTGGGCCGACTCTTTGGAATACGGAAGCTCCGCGTCCTTTAGCGCCGACGCGTGGTAGATCAGAAGCCGCGAGGCGCCGATCTTCGTGCTCATGTCCGCCAGCATGAACTGGATCCCCTGGAGATCCGAGAGGGGATTCCCGAACTGGACCCGCTGCTTGGTGTAGCGGATCGCGTAGTCGAACGCGCCCTGCGCGATGCCGAGGGCCTGGGAGGCGATCCCGATCCGGCCGCCGTCGAGCGTGGCCATCGCGACCCGGAACCCCTTCTCCGGCTCCCCGAGGAGGGCGTCCTTCGGGACCTTCACCTTATCGAAGGCGAGCTGGCAGGTGCTGGAACCGCGGATCCCGAGCTTGTCTTCTTCTTTTATGATCGAAAACCCCGGCGCCGTCGCTTCGACGATGAAGGCCGAGATCCCCTTGTAGTCCAGGGTCTTCTTGGTCTTCGCGAAGACGATGCAGACCCCCGCCTCCTTGCCGTTGGTGATCCAGTTCTTCACGCCGTTGATCTCCCAGTGGTCCCCCTTGTCCTCGGCGAACGTCGTGAGCGATCCCGCGTCGGAGCCGGCGTTCGGCTCGGAGAGGCAGAAGCAGCCGATCCACTCGCCGGAGGCCATCTTCGGGAGGTACTTCTTCTTCTGCGCTTCGGTTCCGAAGTTCAGGATCGGCCAGATTCCGAGCGACGTGTGCGCGGAGACGAAGACGCCGGTCGAGGCGCAGTTCCGGGAGATCTCTTCCACGATCAAGGCGTACGAGAGGTAGTCCATCCCGGCGCCGCCGTACTCCTCGGGGACGTAGGAGCCGAGGAAGCCGTTCTCCGCGAGCTGCGCGATCAGCTCCTTCGGGAGGTGCCCCTCGTGGTCGATCTTCTGGGCGAGCGGCGCGACCGCGGTGTCGGAGAACTTCTTCACCATGTCGCGGATTTCTTTGTACTGTTCGTCGAGCATCATAAGCGGGGGTTCCTTTATTCTCTAAAATTTGGTTTACGTTTCTCGAGGAAGGCGGCGGTGCCTTCGACCATCTCCGGCGTCTGGAAGATGTTGCCGAACTCGTCGCGCTCCATCATGAGGCCGTGTTCGATGAACTCCTCGGCCGAGGCCCGGAGCGCGTGCTTGGCGCGGGCGATGGCGTTCGGCGAGTTCTGCGACGCGAGGCCCAGCCACTTCCGGCAGCCCTCGAGGAGTCCCGCCTTCGTCGGGAACACCTCGAGGACGATCCCCAGGCGCTGCGCCTCGTCGCAGGAAACGTTGCGGCCCGAGAACATGATCTCCTTCGCCCGCCGTTCGCCGACGACGCGCTGGAGCCGGACAGTTCCGCCGAACCCCGGAATAAGGCCCAGCTTAACCTCCGGAAGACCGAAGACGGCGTTCGCGGACGCGAAGATGAAGTCGCAGCTCAGCGCCATCTCGAAGCCGCCGCCGAGCGCGAAGCCGTTTACGGCCGCGATCGTCGGAAACGGCAGCGCCTCGAGGAGGAGCGTCACCTGCTGGCCCAGCTCGGAGAAGGCCGTGGCCTCGCCGACCGACATCGGCTGCATCTCGGCGATGTCGGCGCCGGCGATGAACGCCTTCTCGCCCTCGCCGATGACGACGAGGCCCTGGTAGTCGTACATCCCGATCTCGGCCAGGCACTCCTTCAGCTCGCGAAGCACCTGGATGTTCAGGGCGTTGAGCTTCGCGGGCCGGTTGATCCGGAGGACGCCGATCCCGTGGTCGTCCTCGAAGGCGATCGTCTCGTAGTTATTTCTCATATGTATAGAACCCCTTGCCGTTCTTCCGGCCGAAGCGGCCCGCGGCGACGTACTGCTTCAGGAGCGGGCATGGCCGGTACTTCGTGTCACCGAGGCCCTCGTGGAGGACGTCCATGATCGCGAGGCAGGTGTCGAGGCCGATGAAGTCGGCGAGCTCGAGGGGACCCATCGGCTGGTTCGTGCCGAGCTTCATAGCCGTGTCGATGTCCTTCACCGCGGCCACGCCTTCGTAGAGGGCGTAGACGGCTTCGTTGATCATCGGCATGAGGATCCGGTTCACAGCGAACCCCGGGTAGTCCTTCGCGCGGACGAAGACCTTCCCCATTTTCTCGGCTGTCACGGCGACCGCGTCGAAGGTTTCGTCGGTGGTCTCGAGGCCCCGGATGCCTTCGACGAGCTTCATCACCGGCACCGGGTTCATGAAGTGCATCCCGGCCACGAGCTGCGGGCGCTTCGTGACGGCCGCGATCTCGGTGATCGAGATAGACGAGGTGTTCGACGCCAGGATCGCGCCGTCCTTGACGACCTCGTCGAGCTTACGGAAGATCTCGAACTTCAGCTCCTTTCGCTCCGTCGCCGCTTCGACGACGAGGTCGCAGTGGCGCAGGTCCGCCAGCTCGAGCGTCGGTTTGATCCGGCCGAAGGCCCGGGCCGCGTCGTCGGAGGACCACTTGGCCTTTTCGGCCCCTCTGTCTAACTGCGTCTTAATGAACGTGTGCCCAAAATCGAGCGAATTCTTGAACGCGTCATAAAGGACGACCTCAAATCCGGTCTGTGCCGCAACTTGGGCAATGCCCCGTCCCATTTGTCCCGCGCCAACGATTCCAATAATTTGAATGTTTCTCATCTGAGTTATTCCTTATTATAATGATGATTTAGCGGAGAAAAATTACCAAAGCGCAATGGCTTTGCCAAAGACCTTTATCGTTTCACTATTGCCATGGAGGTAATGTTTAGATTATAACATCGCAATATTTTTAAAAAAGAATTGTTCATATAGGAGAACCATCGTGGCGAATCACAAATCATCAGAAAAAAGAGCAAAACAGGAAAAGAAGCGTCGTATGGCGAATAAAATGAAGACGGCCGCAACCAGAACAACGGTTAAGGCACTCCGCGAAGCCGCCGCCAAGGGCGACGCTACGACGGCGAAGTCTCTCCTCGTTAAGGCGCAGTCTCTCCTCGCGAAGCTCGCGAAGTCTCCCGCCATGAAGAAGCAGACCGCCGCCCGCAAGACTTCTCGTCTTACGAAGCTCGTCGCAGGTCTCACGAAATAGTTTGCCATAGGCACTTGATTTCATCAGAATTGAACCCAAAGTAATAACCGTACTTTGGGTTTTTTTTTGACCAATCAGGAGCCTTCAATGAAGTCACTCATCGCCCTCCTCTTCTCCTCCATCTTCCTCGTCTCCTGCGGCCTCCAGTCGATCCCACAGGCGAATAACGCCGTCGAGGGCGCCTGGGCGGAAGTGCAGAACCAATACAAGCGCCGCTCGGACCTCATCCCAAACCTCGTTCAGACGGTGAAGGGCTACGCGGGCCACGAAAAAGAAACCCTTGAAGCGGTCATCGCCGCCCGCGCCAAGGCGACGTCGGTCACAATCGACCCGACAAAGCTGACGCCGGAAAAGCTCCGCGAGTTCCAGGAAGCGCAGTCCGGCGTTTCCCAGGCCCTAGGCCGCCTCATGGTCGTCTCCGAGCAGTACCCGGACCTGAAGGCCAACGCGAACTTCCAGGGCCTCCAGGCCCAGCTCGAAGGGACGGAGAACCGGATCGCCATCGCCCGGCGACGCTACATCGAAACGGTGCAGGAGTTTAACAACCTCGTGACCGTCTTCCCGACGAGCCTCACGAACTCGCTCATCCATCACCTCGACAAGAAGCCGCAGTTCACGGCGACGGAAGCCGAGCAGAAGACCCCGGAAGTTAAGTTCTAGTGCGCTCCCTCGCCGGGCCCCTCCTTCTCCTGGTGCTCTGCCTGGCCCCCGCAGAGGCCCGGGACATCCAGCTTCCGGCGCTCACGGCGCCGGTGATGGATCTAGGGACCTTCCTCTCGGACGCCGAGGAGCAGGACCTCGCCCGGCTCGCCTACGAGCTCAACACCCACAACGGCCCCCAGGTGACGATCCTGACCGTCCCGGACCTGCAGGGCTACGAGATCGAGGACTTCTCGATCCGCGTCGCGGAGAAGTGGCAGCTCGGCTCGAAGGAGAAGGACAACGGCCTCCTCGTCGTCCTGTCGCGGGCCGAGCGAAAAGTTCGCATCGAGGTCGGAAACGGCATCGAAGGCGAGCTCACCGACTACGACACGACCCTCTACACGAAGAACCTCTTTCCGCGGCTCTTCCGCGAGGGCCGCTTCCACGAGGCGTTCCGAACGTTCCTCGAGGACGTGGCCAAGAAATTTAACGTCACCGCGACCGAGGCCCCGCCGGGCTACGTTCGACGGGCACCGAAGCGGACCGGTATCCCCGGCGGCGAATTCGTGATCATGGCGATCCTCGGCATCCTCGCCTTCGGCGGCATGGTGTTCCGGAAGCGGCCGATGGCGCGGGGCCTCTTCACCGGGATCGGCTTCAGCGGAGTCTCGCTCCTCCTAGGCCTTCCGGTGATCCTCCTCGCCGCCGTCTTCATCGTGGGCCTCGTTCTGGGCCTCGTCGGCATCGGAAACTTTCTCACCGCGCTCGCGATGAGCGGCGGAGGCCGGGGCTACGGCGGGGGCGGGTACCGCGGCGGCGGTGGCGGCGGCTGGAGCGGCGGCGGCGGGGGATTCTCCGGCGGCGGTTCATCGGGGAACTGGTAATGAAAACCTTCATCACACAAGAAGACACGACCCTCATCGAGGACCGGCTCCGCCGGTTCGAAGCGGCCACCGGCTGCGAACTCCTGCTGGTCCTGGCCCGCGCCTCGGACCTCTACCCGGCGGCCCCCTGGCGCTTCGGCGTCCTGGTCGGATCCGCGCTGACCTTCGCCGCGTCCCTCTTCGTCGACTTCCACCACGGCTACCTCTGGCCCGTCGCGGCGCTACTCATGACGCTGGCGATGGTGTGGGTCGGCCACTTCGACGGCCCGAAGAAGCTGGCGCTGAGCGACCTCGAGACCGAACGCGAAACCGCGGAGAAGGCGGTGGAATCTTTCCACACGCTTGGGACGTCGCGGGTGTCCCACAAGGTCACCGCGATGATCATGGTATCCGTCCTCGAGCGCAAGATCACGGTCCTCGTCGATGAGAAGCTCAAGTCCCAGATCACGCAGCCGGAGCTCGATGAGCTGGTCGCGATCATGCGCATGCACTTCCGCGAGGGCCGCATGGGCCTCGGGTTCATCAAGAGCATCGAGAGCCTCGAAGAGAAGATCCTGAAGGACTTCGGAGGCCGCGTCAGCGACTGCGACCCGGGCCAGCTCAGCGATAAGATCCACTTCCTATAAGAGAGAAATATGATTAGCCGTTACGATATCGACGCCGTGAGCCGCCTCTGGACCGAGGAAGGCAAGTTCAAGTACTACCTCGCCGTGGAGCTTGCGCACCTCGCGACGCTCGAAGAGGACGGCCTCGTTCCCCGCGGCACCGCCGCGAAGCTCGCGGCGGCGAAGATCGACCCCGCGCGGATCGCTGAGATCGAGAAGGTCACGAACCACGACGTGATCGCGTTCTGCACGAGCGTTACCGAGCAGTTTCCGCCCGAGGACGGCCGCTTCTTCCACTTCGGCATCACCTCCTCCGACGTTATCGACACGGCCCATGCGCTCCTGATCAAGGACAGCATGAAGCTCGTCGAAGCGGACCTCGTCGCTCTCGTGGCGGCCCTCCGCGCGCGGGCCGAGGAAACGGCCGACCTCCTGTGCCTCGGTCGGAGCCACGGCATCAGCGCCGAAGCGATGGTCTTCGGCCAGAAGTTCCTCTCCGTCGCGGCCGAGCTGAACCGGCGCCTGGTCGAATGGCGGGGCGCCGCCGCGGACCTCACGGGCCAGCTCTCTGGCGCCGTCGGAAACTACACCGTCGTAACGCCCGAGCAGGAGGCCCGCACGCTTCGCCGCCTGGGCCTCGCGGTCGAAGCGGTGTCGACGCAGGTTGTTCCCCGCGATCACTACGCGAAGATCGTCGCATACGGCGCCCTTATCGGCGCGGGCCTCGAGCGCCTGGCGGTCGAGCTCCGCCTCCTCCAGCACTCCGACGTTGACGAGGTCCACGAAGGCTTCGCGAAGGGCCAGAAGGGATCCTCGACGATGCCGCACAAGAAGAACCCTATCTCCTCGGAGAACGTCACCGGCATGGCGCGCATGCTCCGGTCGCACGTGATCCCGGCGCTCGAGAACTGTGCCCTCTGGCACGAGCGGGACATCTCGCACTCGAGCGTCGAGCGGATGCTCCTTCCGGACCACTTCGGGATCCTCGCCTACGCCCTCCGGCGGATGAAGACGGTGGTGGAGAACCTGGTGATCGACCGCGCCCGGATCGAGGCGAAGGTCGAGACGAACGAGAAGATCTACTCGAGCTACGTGCTCCACAAGCTCATCGAGCTGAATCCATCGACGAAGCGCGAGGAGCTCTACGAGGCCGTCCAGGCGGCGTTCTTCCGGGCCCGCACGAAGGACGAACTCAGCGGAAGCCTCGACGAGGAGCTCACCGCCCGGAAGCTCCGCCACGAGGCGAAGCGCTGGGTCGACTTCGAGAACCTCCGCGCCCACTACCGGGCGCAGTTCGCTAAGATCCTCAGCCGAGCGTAAGACCCGTTCCGGAGGTCACCCGCCCGAGAACCAGCGCCTCTTCGTCCATGAGCTTAAGCTCCCGGAGTAGGAGGTCCGGATCCGCGCAGGCGATCACTAGGCCGATTCCCATGTTGAACGTCTCGTAGAGACTCTCGGTGGAGAGCTTCGAGCGCTCGACGATCGTGTTCATCGCCGCGGTCCGGTGCGCGGGCCCCGGGAGCGTCGAGATCTCGTAGCCGAGCGCTTCGTTCATCCGGGGGATGTTGTGGAAGCCGCCGCCGGTTATGTGGGCGACGCCGTGGACATTCGTCCGCTGGGTCTTCAAGAGCCGCTGGACCTGGTTGACGTAGAGCCGGGTCGGCCCGAGGAGCTCGCGCTTCAGCTCGGTCTCGTGGTCCGCGACGAGCTTCCGCACTAGCGAATAGCCGTTCGAGTGGAACCCCGACGAGCGGAGCCCCACGAGCGTGTCCCCGACCTTGACCTTGTCCGGTCCCAGCCAGGCGTCGCGGGAAACCTCGCCGACGCAGAAGCCCGCGAGGTCGTAGACCCCGGTGTCGTAGACGCCGGGCATCTCCGCGGTCTCGCCGCCGATGAGGGCGCACTTAACTTCCTTGCACGCGCGGGCGATCCCCTCGACGAGGCCAGCGTGGACCTCGAGGTCGAGCTTCCCGGTCGCGAGGTAGTCAAGCAAGAACAGGGGCCGCGCCCCGGTGCAGACGACGTCGTTCACGCACATTGCGACGAGGTCCTGGCCGATCGTGTGGTGGATCCCGAGCTCCTGGGCGAGCTTCACCTTCGTGCCGACGCCGTCGGTGCCGGCCGCGAGGTAGCGGTCCTCGTCGATCTCGTAGAGGGCCGCGAAGCCTCCAACGCCACTCTTCACGCTGTCCGTGTAGGTGTCCTTGATGAAGGCCTTGATCTTCTCGACGAAGGCATCGCCCTGTTCGACGTCGACGCCCGCTGATTTATAGTCCATCTGTTTGTTCCTAGTGCCGGAAGTGGCGCTCGCCGGTGAGCGCCATGGCGATGTTAAGTTCGTTACACGCGGCGATCACCTCCGCGTCCTTGATCGAGCCGCCGGGCTGGACGACGTGGTCGATCCCCCACTCCTTCGCCGCGTCGATCGAATCACGGAATGGGAAGAAGGCGTCGGAGACGAGGACCGCGCCCGCCGGGTCGACGTTCCGCGCCCGGAGCCGGGGCCCGAGGAGGAGCGAGAGGCACTCGAGCCGGTTCGGCTGGCCCACGCCGCTGGCGAGGATCGAGAACGCTCCGTCGCGCTCGTCGACGAGGAGGAGGCAGTTCGACTTCAAGTACTTTCCGACGGCGAGGCCGAAGCGCATGACCGCGGTCTTCGCGTCGGTGAACTTCCGCTCCGTCGGCACCGTCAAGGCCGTCGTAAGATTCTCGTCCTCGCTCTGCCAGAGGACGCCGCCGTTGATCGACCGCACGGTCCATTCGCGGGCGTCGGCGACCTTGAGCGGCACCTGCACCAGGCGGATGTTCTTCTTCGTCGCGAAGGCCTCGCGGGCGGCGTCGGCGTACCCCGGCGCCAGGACGACCTCGATGAAGTTCTTCGCGAGCCACTGCGCGGCCTCGGCGCTCACTTCCTTCGAGAAGGCGATGATGCCGCCGAAGGCGCTCATGGCGTCACAGGCCCAGGCCGTCGTCAGGGCCGCGAGCTGATCCTTGGCGCTCGCGACGCCGCACGGGATGCCGTGCTTTACGATCACGCAGTGCTGAAGCTCCGGAAACTCGCGGGCGAGCTCAGAGACGCACTTGAACGCCTGGTCGGCGTCGAGGTAGTTGTTATAGGAGATCTCCTTCCCCTGGAGCACCGGCGCGTCGGCGAGCGAGGTCGTTCCCGTCTGGTTCGGGAGCACGAAGAGCTTCGCGGCCTGGTGGGGGTTTTCCCCGTAACGGAGGGCCTTCGTCTCGGAGGAGAAGACCTCCGGGAACTCGGCGCCGAACTCGCGGGCGAGCCGGGTGGCGATAGCGAGGTCGTACTGGGCCGTCAGCGCGAAGGCCTTGAGGCCCAGTTCGCGCCGGAGTTCGAGCGTGACACCGGCGCCGTCGAGCGCTTCGGCGAGGCGGCCGTAGTCGGCCGGGTCGGTGACGACCGTTACCCACGCCATGTTCTTAGCGGCCGCGCGGATCATGCCCGGGCCTCCGACGTCGATGTTTTCAATGAGCTCGTCGACGGACGCGCCGTCCTGCGCGGCGACCTTCTTGAAGGGATAGAGGTTACAGATGACGAGGTCGATGGAGCGGATGTTCAGCTCCCGCGCCTCGCGAAGGTCCTGCTCGTGGTCCCGGCGGAAGAGGAGCGCCGAGCTCACCTGGAAGGAGATGCTCTTCATCCTGCCGCCGAAGGCCTCGGGGTTCCCCGTCACGGCCTGGATCGGCGTCAACGGGACGCCGAGGGTCCGGAGGTAGTCGGCGGTGCCGCCGGTGGAGATGACTTCGATCTTGTTCCGGAGGAGCGCCGGGACGAGGCCGTCGAGCTGGGCCTTGTCGGAGACGCTTACGAGGGCGCGGGTTGGTTTTAATGTGTTCATGATTTTAATTCCTTAGGCTAATCCGTTGATGAAGAGGCGGGTGACCTTCGCGGCGTTCTCCGCCGCCCCGTCGGTGAACGGGTGGAGGAAGCCGTGGCAGGCGACCTCGGGATGGGGCATGAGTCCCAGGACGTTCCCGGACCGGTCCGTGACGCCGGCGATCCGGTCCTTCGACCCGTTCACGTCCTCGACATAGGTGAGCACGGGGCGGAGTTCGCCGCGGGCGACGATCCGTCCCTCGCGGTGGCGGACCGGGAGGTAGAGGTCGCCGGCGAGGCACCGGAACCACGGCGACCCGGTGTCGGTGACGGTGAGCTTCGTCCACTTGTCCATGAACGTGCGGTGATCGTTCTCCGCCAGCGTGAAGCTCCGCTCGCCGTCGTCGAAGACGCCGAGCTGGGCGAGGACCTGGAAGCCGTTGCAGATGCCGATGATCCGGCCGTCGCGCGCGCGGAACTCGGCGAGGGCCCCGGCGAGGACGTCGCGCATCTTCTCCGCGAGGATCTTCCCGGAGCGGATCTCGTCGCCGAAGCTGAAGCCCCCGGGGAGCGCCAGGAGCTGGTAGCTCCGGAGCACGGTGGGATCGACCAGGAGGGTGTTCACGTGGAGCTTCTCCACCCGGGCGCCCTGGCGGGCGAACGCGAGGGCGAGTTCGTTTTCACTGTTGATTCCGTCCCCCGTGAGGACGAGTACGTTTCTCATGCCTGCCTCCATGCGCGGGCGAGCTCCCGCACGTCAAGTTTTACAGCGTCGACGCCGATCACCGCGGATCGGTCCGCGGTCCCCATGAGCTCGAGCTCGTCGGGGGAGAAGAGCGCTTCGAAGGACGTCTGGTGTTCGGGCCTCACGGCGGCGACGAAGTGACCCGGAAGCTCCGAGTACAGGAACGCCGTCCGGTCGACGCCGCTCCGGAGCTTTAAGGTAAGACCCAGCTCCTCCATCATCAACGCCTCGGTGAGGGCCGGGAGGAAGCCCCCTTCGGAGACGTCGTGGAGACCGGCGACGAGGTTCGCGGAGACCGCGGAGAAGATTTTTCCGTAGCGGCGACGGATCGCGGCCCAGTCGAAGTCCCGTCGGTTGTTCCGCTCGAGCGGCGTCAGGCCGTGGAGGAAGTGACCGAAGTAGCGGTCGTAGGTTCGGTCGCCGATGCGGTAGACGAGCTCGCCGGCGCGGATCTGGGACCGGGGAACGGTCCGGACGTCGGGCACGTGGCCCAGGGCCGTCACAAGGAGCGTCGGGAGGACGCTGATCTTCACCGCCTCGCCGTGGTAGTCGTTCTTCATGCTGTCCTTGCCGCTCACGAGGGGCATCGAGTAGCACTCGATCATCTCCCGGAGCCCCAGGCAGGTGCGCACGAGCTGCGCGAGCTTAAACTCCGCGTCGGGGTTCTTCGGGGAAGGCGTCGGATCGGGCCAGCAGAAGTTATCCACGAGGGCGATCTTCTCCGGGTCCGCGCCGTGGCAGACGAGGTTCCGGACCGCTTCGTCGACCGCCATCTTGGCCATGAGGTATGTGTCATCGATCGAGAAGTGCGGGGCGAGGCCGCTCGCGACCGCGAAGCCGTCGTGGCCATCGAGGCCGTAGGCCCCGTACCAGAGGACGCCGGCGTCGTTCGGCGCGGTTTGATGGAGCCCCTCCATGGGCTTAACGACCGTCCCTCCCTGGACTTCGTGATCGTATTGTCTGATCCATTTTTCCTTACTAGCGAGGGTCGGATGGCGCAGCAGCTCGGCCGTAAGCGCCGCGTGATCCCCGGCGGCGATGTCCTTCGCCGGCGTCTTTTTCCAGGAGGCGTAGGCGCCCCGGAAGTTGGCCTTGAGTTCTAGCTTCGGGAGGCCCCCGTGGAGGAACGCGAGGTCGAGGTCGCAGACCGGCGCGCTCTTGAAGGTGCAGACGAAGGTCCCCGTCGCCGTGAACTCCCCGACCGCGGTCACCGGTACGTTGTACGTGCGGGCGAGCTCCCGCAGGGCCTCCCAGTTTTCCGGCGGGACCGAGAGCGTCATCCGCTCCTGGGACTCGGAGACGAGGATCTGCCACGGGTGGAGCCCCGGGTACTTCAGGGGAACGGTTTCGAGGTTTACGACGGCGCCGTTCGTGAGCGACGCCATCTCGCCGATCGACGAGGAGAGGCCCCCGGCGCCGTTGTCCGTGAGGGAATTATAGAGGAGCCGGTCGCGGGCATCCAG
>JBILTI010000221.1:0-4374 GCA_044371595.1 Bacteriovoracaceae bacterium | reverse complement strand
GCAGGCCCTCCTGGTTAAACAGGCGAACCCCGCGGCGACGGTCACCGTCGTCCGCGTCGGCTCCGCCAAAGACACCGAGGCGCTCCGGACGGCGATGGCGATGGGCGCCGACGACGCGGCCCTCGTCGAGGCCGGGGATAACCTCGACTCGTATTCGATCGCGAAGGCCCTCAAGGGAGCGATCGAAAAAACCGGGAAGAAGCCCGACCTGATCCTTGCCGGAAAGCAGGCGATCGATGACGACGCCCTCCAGGTCCCGCAAATCCTCGCACAGATGCTTAACCTTCCGTCGGTCTCCGTGATCGTCGGCTTCGAGCTCGCCGGTTCGACCGTCAAGGTCCGCCGTGAAGTCGAAGGCGGCGCGCTCGAGGTCTACGAACTCGCTACTCCGTGCGTCCTCGCCTGTAACAAGGGCCTCAATACGCCGCGCTACGCCTCCCTTCCGGGAATCATGAAGGCGAAGAAGAAGCCGATGGCCCAGTACTCGCTCGCCGACGTCGGCGTCTCCGACGCCGACCGCCGGGTGAAGTACTCGCAGTTCCGGCTCCCGCCGGAGAAGCCGCCGGGGAAGAAGTTCGACGCCACAGACGCGGCGAAGCAGCGTGACGTCGTTGCGCAGGTAGTAGGGCTCCTCCGGACAGAAGCGAAAGCAATCTAACTTTTAAAGGATATTACCATGGCAAACGTACTCGTATTCACAGAACTCCATGACGGTCGCGTGAAACCCGTGACCCTCGAAATCCTCGGTCGCCTCGTCGGGCAGACCGCCGACGTCGCCGTGATCGGCGACGTCGGGGCGGACCAGGTAGCCGAGCTCGCGAAGCACGGCGCGCAGAACGTCCACAAGCTCAAGGGCGCGAACCTCGAGAAGTATTCGCCGGAAGGCTACGCCAACGCGCTCGCCGACTTCATCAAGTCGAAGAGCTACGACTACGTCTTCGGCGGCGCGACCTCCATGGGGAAGGACCTCCTCCCGCGGCTCGCGACGAAGTTCGACGCGGGCCTCGCCTCGGACGTCGTTAACTTCACCTTCGACGGCGGATCGTTCGCCGGAACCCGGCCGCTCTTCGCCGGAAAATGCCTTGCGAAGGTCGAGGTAACTGGGCCGAAGCCGCACTTCGTTTCCGTTCGTCCGAACGCCCTCGGCTTCGCGCCGAACCTAACCGCCGGGGCCGGTGCCACCGCCGACGTCGCCGCGAACGCCGGCGAGATCCGGGCGACGATCAAGGAGATCATCAAGGCTGCGTCGACGAAGGTCGACCTCACCGAAGCGAACATCATCGTCACCGGGGGCCGGGCCATGAAGAACGCCGAGAACTTTAAGATCCTAGACCAGCTCGCGGACGTCATCGGGGCCACCGTCGGCGCATCCCGCGCCGCCGTCGACTCAGGCTTCGCCCCGCACGCCATGCAGGTCGGCCAGACCGGTAAGACCGTGGCGCCGTCCCTCTATATCGCCTGCGGCGTCTCGGGCGCGATCCAGCACCTCGCGGGGATGCGGACGTCGAAGGTCATCGTCGCGATCAACTCGGATCCGGACGCGCCGATCTTCACGAAGGCGGACTACGGTATCGTCGGCGATCTCTTCCAGATCGTCCCGATCATGACCGAAGAGTTCAAGAAGCTCCTGGGAAAATAGAAATTTGTTACCCCAACAGCTGGCCGGCCTTTTGGCCGGCTTTCTTTATAAAACCTACGCCGCCACATACCGCTACGAACTCGTCTTCGAGGATCCGGCGGACCGGAAGATTTTTTTCGATGCGCTCGCGGCGCGGGATCCGGATCCGGCGACGAATCTGATCTACGCCTGCTTCCACCAGGACGACCTCGCGTGCCTGCCCTACTTCGCGGCCCGGAACATCTGCATCCTGATCTCGAACTCGAGGGACGGGCAGATCCTTGCGTCGGCCGTCGAGCACATGGGCTACCAGACGGTCCGGGGGTCCTCGCACCGGGGCGGCGTCGCAGGCCTCCTCGCGGGGATGCGCAAGGTCCTCGAGGGCCACAAGATGACCATCGCGGTGGATGGCCCCCGGGGACCGATCTACAAGGTAAAGGACGGAATCACGGCGGTCTCCGAAAAGGCGAAGCGACCGATCGTCCCCGTCCGCGGATATCCGCAGTGGAAGTTTGTATTCAAGAAGAGCTGGAACCGGGCCACCCTGCCGCTTCCGTTCACGAAGATCCGTCTCGTGATCGGCAAGATCTCCTTCTACACAACGGACGCGCTCGAACGCAAGATGATCGAGCTCAAATAAAAAATGGGCCTGTGTTCGCCGGCTGCCGTGTGTGCTCGTTAACCTTTGCGGTTACTCGGCAGCGGAAACGGAAACTTGCTTAACCCATTTCTTTGCCCGTCTCTTAGACGATTTGCTCGACAAAGCCCGGGTAAGTTTCACCGGACTCGAGTACCGGACAAGGCTTCGAGTTACGGACGTGGAGGACCTGGATCTCTCGCTCGGCGCGCCTAACGGAAAGGTTAAGCTTCTTGCCGACGTTCTCGACCGGGAGGATGAAGCTTACGAACGACAGCTCTTGACCTTCGGAAGAAAAGTCGGCTCCTTGTACTAGACGTCGACCATGAGTACGGGAGTGCGCTCGATGGCGACCTCTTCCTGGCACTCGCCCGGGTGCCGGTCGCCGGTGGCGACGCAGCCCAGGATCTGGCGGATTTCGGTCTTCGGCGCGAGGTTGAACTTCTTCGCGCGCTAGATCTTGTGGTTCGTGGGGTTGGCGGCGAGGTCGGCCGTGTTCGAGAAGATAACTCCTGAGAAAGATTTAACAGAGGCAAGAAGACCGAGAACGATTTCGAATTTCATACAGTTTCTCCTGTTGGTTTAGCTACTTCGTTGTGAAGTACTTAGGTTGTTGGTTGCCCGGATTTTTAGACTAGCAGGGAGAAAGAGCACGTTAAGAGATGTTAGGATCAAGTGAATATCTGGTTAAACAGAGGAGAATTTCTCGAGGAGAATTTTGCGAAACTTTCGCAAGTAGCACGTTCGATTTTGTCGGGTGAAGCGGTGGCGGTCAGATGAAATAAAATGTTTTCTATCTCGTCGTCGTTCGAATTTGTAGCACACATCTTCTGGCGACGCAATCGTAACGTTTCGTTGCGGCCACAAACTGAGCCAACCGGCGAGGCACTGAAGAAATTACATCGACTGTGCCGGCTCGAGGTTAAAGCCCTGGGCCTGGAGTTCTTCCGGGGAAGCCTGCGGAGCGAGCGAGGCGCCGTCGTTCTCCGCGAGCGCGTCCGGGGCGAGCTCCGAAGCCGGATCACCGAACGTCCCGACGTCGACGTTGTTATTCTGCGCGAGGGTCTCCTGGACTTCTTGCTGCTGCTCGGCCGGTGCCTGCGACGAGAACCGGAGGCGGGTTCCCTCAAGCGGACCGTTCGTTAGTGTCACCATGTACGCGGTCTGATCCACTTGGTACATCATCCCCGAATAGACTTCACCGTCGAAGTCGTACTCGAAGACGTTGCCGGTCATCTCCGTGAACGACACGGAGAGGCTTTGGTCGTTCGGGAGCGATACCGAGAGCTCTTCGATGATGCCGTTGTTCGCGCTCAGCGTTCCGGCGAACTGCGTGCTCGGGAGCCCGTTATGCCACTTGGTCGGATTGATGACTTCAACCAGCGAGAGCGAAAGCTCTTCCTGCACGGCGGCGGGGGGAGTCTCGGGCTCCGCCGGTGCAGGAGCGGGAGCCGCGGCGACCGTCGTCACCGCCTGGACTACGGGAACGACCCTCGAGACCGGCACTTGCGTTTCGATGGAAGGAATCTTCTGCCAGCTTGCGGCGGCGGCGACCTCCCGGCCCGGAACCGTCACGCCGTAGAGTTCGTCTAGGCGCTTTATGAACCTCACGTCCGATCCCGAGAGCCCCGACTCGGCGTTGATCACCACGGAGTTGTAGGTTCCGATCAGGACCACGAGGCCGGCCAGGGCGAAGTACGCGTTGCGAGCTTGGTTTCTTCCAAAGTTCATGAAAATCCCCTGTTTGTGCCACCTAGTAAGCAAGGGGCGTGCCAGCGGAAAACCGCGGATTTCGGACGCTTACCGGCGGGGGGAGTAAGGACAATGATCATCCGCCTAATCCTTGGACACCGGAGGGGGTCTCTATCACTTCTGTGGAAGTCCTTGAAAGTTCATATCGATGAAGTTGGAGTTCAGAAACCCGCAGACTTGCAGAATTTTGAGCTTAAAGTAAGCCATATTCTTATACCCATAGGCCTTCTTTTTGAGCGTTTTTATGACGTTGTTTTGACCTTCAGAAAGTGATGTGGTGACCCTGTATTTGAACCAGTTTCTTAAAGTTCTTCCAGCACTTGGTTAGATTCTCGTGCCATTTTTTTAAAGTCATAAATCCACATTG